>DAOVNL010000001.1 GCA_030630245.1 Candidatus Omnitrophota bacterium
AAGAAACTCAAAACAACATCGTCACGAAAAAAAATAAGCTTAAGCTCTTTTTTAAACTTATCCGCGCTGATCCTATTTTGCTAAAGTTACGGCGATCGTTGAACCAGGCGTAATTAAATATTTTTTTGAATTAACCTTGATCGGCAGTTTCCCGGCAACCGAGACATGTTTTTTCAAGGATATTTTAATCCTTGATTTTTTGATATCAAAAGCCAATGACTGCCCCTTATAAAAAATATTAAATTTCATCCTGCGCCACTTGCGGGGCAATTTAGGGTTGACCTCAATTCCACTATCCGTTACCTGGATACCGGCAAAACCTCTTATTGCAATATCCAGGGATCCTCCCATTACGCCGGCATGAATTCCTTCCGTTGTGGTTCCGCCCTGGGTATCATATATGTCTGATTTTAAAACCTCTACAAACCAATCCCAGAATGCCTTTGCCTTGCCTACCTTTTGAGAAACAAAACAATGCACAACTTTACTCAGGGTCGAGCCGTGAGAAGTACGCTTAATATAATAATCATAGTTCTTTTTCAAGAGCTTGCTATTAAAATTATATCCCGCTGCCTTAAAGATAGTCTCTACCTCTTCTAAGGTCAATAAATAAAAAATCATCAATACATCTGCCTGCTTAGCCATCTTATAATTATCCGGAGACTTTCCTTCTGCTTTAAGGATCCTGTCCATGCGGTGTATATTTTTGTATTTTTTCTTATAGCGGGCCCAATCAAGCTCTTTAAGTTTAAAGTATCCCTTGAATTGAGCAATAATACCATTGCTGTCAATAATTATACGCATTTTACGTATGACGCGTTCCCATCGGCCTGTCTCATATTCGGTAAGTTTTAATTTTTTCTTAAGCTGCGCTGCTCTTTTTTTTGAAACTAATTTCAGTATTTCTTGTGCTTTTTTAAGTGTCCAGACTATCAATACATTTGTATAAGCATTATCAATCAATCCCGGAAGAGAGATACCCGGGAATTTTTCATGAAATTCATCCGGGCCCATAACCCCGCGCACATGATACTTTTTCTTCTTGGCATCATATTCGCATAAGCTGCATGCAAACTTGGCAATAGATAGAATTATCTCAGCGCCATATTTTTCCAGAAAGTCAAGATCATTAGTAACTCTCCAGTAATTCCACACATTATAAGAAATAGCAAAGGAAACATGTCTCTGGTTTCGGCTGTAATCCGGCCCCCATTTGCCTGAGCGCGGGTTTAAATGCACGACTTGTGTTTCCTCTCTCCCGGAAGAACCGCTTTGCCAGGGAAACATCGCGCCTTTAAATCCGTTATCTATCGCGTATTGCCTTGCCTTTTCCAATCGCTTATACCTGTATAAAAGCAGTGCCTTTGATATTTGCGGCATATGAAGATTAAAAAAGGGCAGGACAAAAATCTCGTCCCAGAAGACATGCCCGCGATATGCCTCTCCGTGCAAACCGCGTGCCGGCAGCCCGGCATCGATATCTTTATTATGGGGTGAAGCGGCCTGCAGCAAATGAAACATATGCAGCCGCAGAACCTGCTGAGAAAAAACATCCCCCTCTATCTCGATATCAAATTCATCCCAAAGCTTTTTCCAGGCCTTTGCGTGAAGCGTAAATAAAACATCGAACTTAGGCAGTTTTTTTGCCGCTTTGACCGCATCTAACTTTGCGTTTTTAACCCCTTTATCTTTGGACGTAAAAATGGAGACTGTTTTTTCTATGCTGCAAGTCTGATGCTTCTTGGCAAATATCCTGAATTCCTGTCCGACAACCTGGTTGCCGTGGCGAATAATCTCAATTGTAGGCTTGAGCTCTTTTGCGCCGGAAAAAATTCTCAACTTTGCCGCTTCATACAGCTCGATCCTGGACTGGCTTGTTTTAACCCCCAGATAAACCCCGTTACGGGTAAATTTTCCCAGCACATGGGAACTCCAGTGATTGAAATTAAGCTGGCGGTACCGTTCAACATTCATGTTCAATACTGCCCCGTCCAGCATGGAACGCACACTTATATAATCACTGTAATTATCAGGAGTGATCTCATATTTTATTGCCGCAATATGCGGATTTGCCATACTCACAATTCTTGTTTCATGGATCCATGTCCTGCGTCCATGCGGCATCTGGCACAATATCTTTCTGACAAACTTACCATAGCGCATATCAAGTTCCTGATGAAAAGAAAGAATTCTGGTAGCAGAAGGACTGAACCATACGCCGTCCCTGACCTTAAAAGTCAGATATGTCCAGTTAGGACAGTTTACCAGGTCTTCATTATAAATGGTTCTGCCCGCAATGTTTGTAGACAGCCGGTTGTATAAACCCGCGACATAAGTACCCGGATAATGCATTTCCGTGGGAACTGTTTCCGGTGCAGCGCCTCTTGTGCCGAAGTAACCGTTACCCAGAGTGCAAAGAACCTCGCGCAAACTCTCTTCTTCGGGTTCAAAACGTTTATAGATCAATTTCCATGGATGCTCTTTATGCATATTTATTTTCTCTACTAATTTCAATCCTCTACCAATTGCTTGAACAGTTTGCCAACTTCATCCGGTGAAGCCAGGCGGAAACGAGCAGCGGATTTCCTTTCCTGATTACTTACAAGTATCCCCACTCCCCTGCTGTTTACAGTTCTGAAGGCGTCTTCGTCGGTTGTGTCATCACCGATATAAAAAACAGCATGGTCTTCCCAGGATAGATCAAGAGCCTTCATTATCCAGCGCACTGCCTTTCCTTTGTTCCAGTCAATAGCAGGTAAAATCTCAAATACCATTTTCCCGTTCATCAGGCGCAACGCGTCATTTTCATCAACAACTTTTTCCACAACTTCTTTTATGGCAGGGATTTGTTCTTCTTTAACCAGACGGTAATGCACCGCGACACTGAACTTTTTTTCTTCGATGATCACTCCGTCTATACCGGAAAGAACATCTTTCAAAACTCCTGTCACTTTATCAACTACAGGGATGGTTTCTTTTGCCTTTGGCTGTATCATCGAGACCCCTTTGCCTTGAATATCAAACCCATGGCTTCCGGCATAAAAAATCCCTTCAACTCCCGCAAGTTTTTCCACGTCCTTGCGCATTCTGCCGCTGACAATAGCCGTGGTAAATTTAACGCAGAGCCTCTTTACAAGCTCCCTCATTTGTTCATTAATGACCGCAAGCTCCGGCCTATCGACTATCGGCGTAAGTGTCCCGTCATAATCGAGAAAAAATACTATTTTTTTATCCGACTTGAATATAGATTCTGGCACATCAAAATACTGCGGATTTATCGTTAAATCGTTTTTATCACCCTTGAATTTCGCGTATACGTTTTCAATTAATTTTTTGTCATTCCAGCAAGCAAATAAAGAAACCGGTTTCCTGTCAAACCATTCCTGTATTCTGTCCAGGCTTAACACTGAAAAAGAAGTTATCACTACATCTGCGCCGTTTTTATTCAGGGCTTCTATATTATCGCTTCTGGCAACCCCGACTACGAAAGCAAACCCACCATTTCTGCCGGCCTGAACCCCTGATATGGCGTCCTCAAAAACCACACTGCGGCTAGGGAGCGTTCCCAGGTTCAAAGTAGCCTGAACAAATATATCGCCTTCGGGTTTTCCCTCCATGCCCATTTTCTCAGAGATGACGCCATCAACTCTGGTATCAAACAAATCCAGGACTCCGGCAATTTCAAGAATAAACTGACAGTTTTTAGAGGAAGAAACCACCCCGACCTTAACCCCGTTTTTTTTAAGATCGTTTATAAACTCAATACACGGCTTATACACTTCTACTCCGTTGATTTTAAGCACTTCTCTAAATTTTGCATTCTTTTTATTGCCAATTGAATATATTGTCTGTTTATCCGGGGTATCATCAGCGCTTCCCAGTGGCAGATGAATTCCTCTTGATTCTAAAAAGCTCTTTATCCCCTTAAGTCTTGGTTTACCATCGACAAAATTAAGATAATCCTGATGGGTAAATTCCTTAAAAGGCTCACCACAGGATTCTGCCTTTTCCTTTAAACATTCGTCAAAAACCAATTTCCAGGCATTCGCGTGAACAATAGCTGTCTTCGTTATAACACCATCCATGTCAAAAATGCCAGCTTCAAAAGAGTATTTTCCCATATATACCTCTCAACCCAATACAAAATCACTTCCAAATAATTTTAATCAGAAAATCCCAGTTTTACCTATATAATCGGCAGGTCATTTGTGATAACTTTAAAAACTGAATATTTTAAGTAACTGTGCGCAATTCCTGTAATTAATCATCTTTAATATAATAACACAAAAGGCCTTAAAATAAAAATCGAATTTAATGATTTATAATAATAGGTGAGTCAATGGAGGGGGTATCATATCTTCACGCGAAACAGATGAAGAGAATCTGTTTTGGCGGATTTAATTAGTTAATTTTACATGGATGTTAAAATTAACTAATTTCCTCGGAGACTGACAGGATGTCAGTCGAGAATGAGCCAAAATAGATTCTCTTTAACTGTTTTAAACACTATGCGGTATATTTTAAACATAATGACCCCTGCCGCATTATCCCCTATTGACTCACCGATTATGGTTTATATTTTCATTAAGCCAGTTCTGCCATTTTTCTTTATCCTGTCCAAAGTAATGACCAGTTATATTCCTCAACGCCTCAACGGTATTTTCACGCACAAGCTTGTTTTCATCGTCTAAAACCCTGATCAAAGGCCCCACAGCCCTAATATCCTTAATCTCACCCAGGGCAAGCGCAGCCTGATAACGTACAGACCAATGTATGTCATTTAAAGCATCAATAAGCGAAACTACTGATTTAAGATCTTTAATCTCGGACAGAGCTAATGCCGTCTGGTAACGCACAGAGGTATCTTTATCTTTAAGCATTCCGATTAATGCGTCAACACAAGAACGATGCTTTAATTCACCAAGAGCAAGCACGACCTCATAACGCACTGAGGAATCAGGGTCTTTTAACATGGGCATAAGATACTTTACCGCGCGAAGGTCTTTAAGTTTAGCCAGGGAACTTGTCGCCTTTATTCTCACCGATGAGTTTTTGTCTTTTAAATCCTTAATAAGCTTTTCAAAACCCGGATTACTCTCTATAGTTTCCAGATCCGGCATCACCAAAATCTCCTCCTGCTTTTTCTCATCACTTTTTTCCGCCTCTGCTTTAGGATAACTCTCTTTAGAGTATACCTTGTCCTGTTTTCGGAGAATATCCGCGACATACTTGCGGGTTATAGGATTACTGGTTTTCAACTCATTTTTTAATTTGCCCCTGGTTTCTTTGCTGCGGAATTTTTCCAGGGTTCTGACAATTCTTTGCCTGATAGAATCATCAGTATCCTGCAGTCCCTTGATCAAAGCCTCCACGGTTTGTTTGTTTTCAAAATTAGCCAAGGCTTCCGCTGCTTTATAGCGCACTGTCCATTGCCGGTCTCTCAGAGCTCGTGTTAAAATTTCCACTGCCTGGGGCCGCCTTAATTTTCCCAAAGACTCCATTACCTGTGAGCGTACAGCAGGATGTTTGTCATAGCTTGCATTGATCAACCCGGCAATAGCCCTCCCATCCTGTATTTCTCCCAATGACTTTGCCGCATGATAGCGGGTTTTCCAATGCCTGTCTTTAAGCGCAATAAGCAGGGAATTTACCGCCCGGCTACTACCGATAATACCCAAACTCCAGGCAGCCTGATAACGCACACTTGGGTGCGGATCTTTCAGAGCGTTTATTATATCAGAAACCGCCCTATCATCTTTTATTCGCGCCAGTGCCTTTAAACCATGAAATCGCACCAGCCAGTTTTCATCATCTAAAGCTTTAGTCAATGCACCAAATGCACGCGGGTTTTGCAGTTTTTCCAATGCCTTTACCGCATGATAACGCAAGCTCCAGTGCGTATCATCAATTGCTTTACTAAGCGGTTTAAGCGCACGATTATCCCGGATATTACCAAGAGCCCATGCAGCATAACTGCGCACCACATGATCCTCATCCTTTAACGCTCTGATTAAAGGTTCAACAGCCCTGTTATCCTTTATCTTTCCCAATGCCCATGCGGCATAGTAACGCACCTGTCTTGCCCCATCGTAAAGCAACACATTTATCAGCTCTTTTAGTGCCCTTTTATCACCGATTTGCCCGAAAATCCCGGCAATAAACATTCTAACCTGACGGTTTTCATGCTTTATATTTTCTATAAGTGAAATATCCGTATTAACGCTGCATATTCTCACCAGTGCCCATGCGGCATAATTACCTACTATCTGATCTCTGTCGCTTAGTAGATTGATCAACCCTGGCACTGCCCTTGTTACTTTCATTTTACCCAATGCCCTTGCCGTATAACTTCTCACAATAGGATCACTATCCCGCATAGCAGCGATCAAGATATCTACAGCATCAGGATTTCTGCCTTGGCCTAACATCCAGGCTGCCTGACGGCGCAGCAGGATGCGGTCACTTTTTAAATATTTGATCAGCAGTTTTACGCTTTGCAGTTTGTCGATTTGTTCAATAGCATTTAGAGCCAGCTTGGCTAAAGAAATATCTTGTCCAACAGCCAGAACCCTCAAGGCGCTTATCGCGCTCTTATCACCTATTTTAACCAGTGCCTTCACCGCTTCTTCGATATTGCTTATATTTCCGGCGCTGCCAAGCACATTAATAAGTTTTTCCGTAGCCCTTTTATCCTGCAGCTGCCCTAAAGCACTGATGACTTTATTGCGAATTCTTGCATATTTTCTCCTGTTTAAAACGCTGAGCAGAGCTCCTAAAGCCGCAGGGTCTTTAATATTACCCAATGCCTCTGCTGCTTTTTTTGACACATTCATGTCCTCATCAGCAGTTAATACTAAAGAGAGTGCTTTGACCGCAAGAGGACTTTTAATCTGCCCTAAAGCAATAACCGCGTATTTACGAATCTCAGGGTTTTCATCGTCAAGTACACCTATAAGCATTTCCACGCTATAAACGTCTTTTATATTGCTTAGCGCCACAGCAGCATTGTGTTTAAGCCAGGCATCAGGCTCATATAGGCTCATTATCAGCGCCTCAACCGCAAGACTGCTCTTCAGCTTGCCCAGCGTCTGGGCGGAAACACTGCGCATGAAGCTGTTCCCGTTTTTAAGTGTTTGTATTAAAAAAGGGACCGAGGCATCTCCGATATTGACCAGAGCCTTTAAAACTTCCTCAAATACATAGCTCTTACCGGGGAGTATTTTCTCTTTACCAGAAAGCCAATTAATTTGAGCCTGATCATCAATTAATTTTATTAATGCGGGAACTGCTCCAGCAGCCTTCTCTTTCATCAATCCCAGATTATAGGCTGCCTCAGCACGAGTATTGGCATCCTGAGAGAGAAGCTTTTTAGACTCATTAACTACTTTTTCAGAAAGCTGCAAAGACAGAACGCTTTTCCCGTCTGCATCCGCAAAAGTATTTTTTGCAAATGAAATACCCCATGTTATATTAATTATCAACATAAGGCATATAGCATTTTTCCAAAATATCTTCATGTTTTAAACTTCTTCAATACCTTTATTAACCTCTTCTTATTTTTTTTCAACTTTTTCAAATAGCTTATTTATATCAAACCCCTTACGTATTCTCCAGGTAAAAAAATAAAAGTTTACGGATAAATTATTTCCCCCTGCATCCATTATCAAATGCAATGTATATCCTGCGGTAAAAGCCGTCAAATAAATGTTGTTGGCAAAAACTGAAGCTATCCATAGAAGTATGACCAGCTCAATACTGTGCAGGAACAGGTATAGTTTTTCAAACGGCAGGTCATGACCCGGGGAAAACGCATCGTAAACCTTTTTCACAGTTATGCCTCTTATGCCCTTATGGATAATGAATTCCAAAACATGGTCAATATCAGGCATTACACCGCCAAGAATTAAAATGATTCCCGCAAGCAGGTTCCTGCCCGCAACCCATATTGCTATACCCGAACACGCAGAAGCAATAATATGTCTTTGAGGTCTCATGAAAATCCTTTAATTTTGTCTGTTTATAATAATTATAGCATAATCATTTTAAAGGGGCGAGCAAGTAGTTTTAATAGATAGGTGATAAAAAGTCAGAAAAATAAAATTACGGGTGAGTTTCAAGCCTCAAGATCAAACTCTGTTTTATTCTTATTTGCTCTTGAGTCATTCCATCTTTTATAGCAGTAATCGATAAGGAATTGTCTTTCGGTTGGGTCCATTGATTCCAGTTGAATACCAGCGTCAAACTTCGAACTGTTCTCTTGAGCACAATCCCTAACCCATACAACTTTTCCGCTTGAGAAAAAAGGCATAATTGTTTCCGGGAACGTCATTTCGCAGTCCAGGGTAACTCCCTCTTCTACTTTTTGGTTCAAAGTTGCTTTAAAACCGCCGCGGCTAAAATTATCAGTGGTCAATAATCCCTTGGTTTGAGAATTGCGTACATGAAATTCGCCGCTTATACTTGCACCAAAACGCATATGTTTTCTTTTGTCATCTACCATAATATTTCTCTGTAGAATTAACTCCGTTTTATACCAGCAATTAAATTTTCACGATAAAACTGATTAAGTATACCACAAAAATAAAAGTTTACAAGGTCCGGCAAGAAATTTTATAAGACCTGCAGGATTACTTCCCGAGGGGGTTAATCCTTTAGGACTTATCCAAAGCAGCAATAGTTTCCTCAACAATTTCATCCATAAGCTCTTTAACAGAGACTATTTTATTTATCCTGTAAACATTACTTCCGGAAAAAACTACCGCATCATCAATTTTTCCGCTCACAGCATTAAACAAGGCTTTTGCTATGCAATAAGGAGCCGTTGAAGGATTACAGGTTTTAAGACAATGGTAATTACATCTAAATTCTTCTCTCTTGCCCTCTACAACGCGTTCGATCAAAGATGTTTTTATCGACCTTCCCGGCATGCCCACAGGGCTTTTAATAATTACAATGTCTTCCTTTTTAGCTTCAAGATAAAGCTTTTTGAACTCATCGGGAACCGAACACTCATGTGTAGCTACAAAGCGCGTAGCCATTTGCACGGCATTTACACCCAGCTTGAAAAAACGGGCCGCGTCTTTTCCGTCGAATATACCGCCGGCTGCGACAACCGGGATAAACACATTAAATTCTTTTTCGTATTCACGAATTATTTTAAGCACATCATTCACTAAAATTTCAAGCATATTTTCCGGAGGATTAATCAGTTCTTCAAATTTAAACCCAAGATGTCCTCCAGCTAAAGGGCCCTCAACTACAACCGCATCGGGAAAACGATTATACCGTTTTTTCCATGTCTTTAATATAATTGCTGCAGCCCGGCCTGAAGAAACAATAGGGATAATTTTAATTGATGAGCCTTCCACATATTCAGGAAGTTTTAAAGGAAGCCCTGCTCCTGAAACAAGAAAATCAGCTTTCTCCTGAGCCACAACCCGCGCCAGATCCTCATAATTACTTACAGCAACAAGTATATTTGTTCCTATGACACCCTGTGTTAATTCCTTTGTTCTGCGTATCTCATTCTGCAGGCCCCGACGGGAAGCTTTAACAAAATCCTTATCATTTTCTTCCGTTCCATAGCCCAAGCCGACACTTGCAATTGTTCCTGCCCCTCCGCAATTGGCAACTGCGCTTACCAAAGAAGCTGTTGAGATAGCAACTCCCATCCCTCCCTGAATTATTGGTATCTTTACCTCTAAATCACCGATAAAAAGTGGTTTTAATTCATTTATCATAAAATCCTATCTATCTTTCTTTTTAATACCAGTTGTCGCATTAATTAGAGACTCACTAACTGCTTATAAAACTTTAATCCTATGGGGTGGATGATGGGATTTGAACCCACGACCCCAAGAACCACAATCTTGTGCTCTAACCAACTGAGCTACATCCACCATATACAAGTTACAAGTAAAAAGTTAAACACTAAAAAATAACATAAAAGATCATTTTATTTTCTATGTTGCAATGAATAATTTCCAGCTTTAATTCTGCCACCGAAGCATATCTCTGAATCAGCCTATAACGAGCCTCGCCACAGGCCACTCTATTTAACCAATTCTTTATTTTCCGTTTTTAGCTTATTACTTTTTACTTATGTAGTATTGGCGTCCCTGGAGTGATTTGAACACCCGACCCACTGCTTAGAAGGCAGTTGCTCTATCCAGCTGAGCTACAGGGACACTGTGATTATATAAAAGTTAAACAGCTAAATTATAAAATCAATTTAACTCTAACCCACCCATCCCCATGCTCAAGTACGCTTAAGTGGTCGGGGCAGGTGGATTCGAACCACCGACCTCTTGGTCCCAAACCAAGCACTCTAAGCCAAGCTGAGCCATGCCCCGAATCATTTACAATGCTTAGATAATATTTTAATATTATAAAAGTGTAGAGAAATGGTTGATACTTCTCTACACTTTTCAAAAACGTATATTTTATTATTTATATTAATTTAATTCTTTTTCCCCGACTTTTTAGCCTGTTTAGCTGTCTTTACTATACTTAAGGAAACAAGCGTATTCTTTTCTCTTCCCTTCTTGTCTTTTTCCTTTCGGAAAGTTGCCAGAATCGTCGCGTCACTCTTTAGTTCTTTCAGGGAAATCTTTATAGACTCACCTTTACTGGTTTTAAGCACTATGGTTGATTCTCCACGCGCCTTAAAATCAACATAATCAACTTTTCCCACCACACCATATACATTTTGAGTCTTCGCCCCTAAAGTAAGCACCGAAGATGATGCAGCTTTTTCTTCAGCAAACAAACTCACCCCCTGCGCAGCCAGAAATAATAAAGCAAGGATTAAAATAACTACGGATAAATTTTTCCTCATTTTTCCCTCCTCAATAAGGCCAAAAAGTTAAATTAAGTATAACACTATTTAATAATAACGTCAAGAAATTAGGATATTAAGTTCCGCCTCAACAAAAGCATTAAAATGAACGCTTCCAGAACAGTTTAAGACGTTCATCATCCGGATCCACCCTTATATCCACTTTATAACGGTTCAGATAGGGATCATCAAGCTTATTGAGCCATTCAAAATAATCAACCCCCTTATCCATCAATTCCGAGAACTGAGGGATATAGTATTCATTAATTGTAAGCCTTACTGTTTCCGGTGTTATCTTTTTTTTATCCGGGTATTTCTTCTTTTTATTTTCTTCCTGGTTTATTGTCTTATTCCAGTCTAATGTTACATAGCTGTATTTTGAAAGCTCTTTCTGGTCGATATCATTAGCCGGCAAATAATCCACATTCGCCAAAAGAAGAAAAAATAGTGCCCCGAAACTAAAAGCTAAAAATTTAACTTCAAATTTTATTTTAAATTTAACTCTTTTCATAACAATAACTTAAATACACACTGCTTCGCCTGTACCCTTATTTTCTTTGTCTGGCAACCTCATAGCAAAATATCGCTGTTGCTACCGCTGTGTTAAGGGAAAGCCTGGCTCCCGGCATGGGCAAAGTAACCTTAAAATCCAAATGCGCAATTAATCCCGGTCGAATCCCCTTATCCTCAGAGCCGATAACAAGACAAAGCGGAAATTGAAATTTAAAACCGGTGATATCCTCGCCTTCTTCAACCACCGTCCCGGCTACCCAATAGCCCGCGTCTTTAGCCTGTTTAATCGCAGGTATCAGATTTGTTTCCTGTATTACCGGTATATAGTTTTCCCCTCCGCAGGCAACTCTTAAAACTGTCTCATTTATGCTTCCAGACCTATGCCTGGGAATTATCAGGGCAAATCTGCTAAAACATGCCGCTGTTCTTAAAATAGAACCCAGGTTCTGCGGATCCGTAATATTACTTAAAGCGATCAGCGTTAATTTCTCCTCATCCGGCAATTGCAAAATATTCTGCAAATCATTGTACAGAAAATCCTGAGTTTCCGCTATAACTCCTTGATTATTTACATTCTTTGCAAGCAACATAAATTCCTCATCAGGAAGGAAAAGATGCGGAACATTAAACTGCTGTGCCAATTTCTTAATAAACCTGTTGTCTGTGCTTTGATTACAAATTATTTTTTTTATGGTTTTAGGATGAGCCTTTAAACGCTCAACAACCTGGTTTTTGCCATAAAGTCTAATCATGAAATTTTACCTTTAAAATAAGCTTGAACAATAATTATTTGAACTGCCTGTGATTATGGCTTTGTTGCAAAACAACAAAGCCACACGAATTATCACTAATATTTACCAAATGTTCACAAATAGCTCGTCGGTACTTTCTGTTAAATTCGTATTTTAATTCGTGTTGACTTGCGGGGACTGTGTTTCGCAACAGTCCCATTATCTTAATACAGGTAGGATAAGCTGCGCAACTTTAAAATATATTATTAACCCGATAATATCAACAAAACTTGTCGTAATCGGTCCGGCAAGCACAGCAGGATCAAGACCCATTTTTTTTGAAATAAAAGGTAAAGAAATACCCGTGCATATCGCGAGTAATACAATCAAAAACATAGTCAAGCCTACCACTAATCCGAGTAACGGGTCACTCTGTAGTAATATAGCTCTTATAAACGCCACCACCCCCACTATGAACCCCATCATTAAAGCGGCAAAAAGTTCAAGTTTAAACACCCTCTTCACATTATCAAAGCTGGCATCGCCGGTAGCTAAACCGCGGATAACCGTAATTGAACTCTGCGTTCCCGCGTTTCCTCCGGTACCCAGCAGCATTGGGATAAAAAACACCAGCGCCACCACACTGCTTAAAGAATTTTGAAAAGTCTTAAGAACTGTTCCTGTTAAAAAATCAAATATAAGCAGGAAAACAAGCCAGCCTGCCCGACGGCTGATAAGCTCCTTAACCGTAGCCGTGGCATAACTTATCATTTTACCTTCCCCGGGAGTCATCTTACCAACTTCGTAAATCTCCTTTGTTGCTTCCCTTTCAATAACATCAACAATATCGTCAATAGTAATTACGCCGATCAATTCATTGTTTTCATCAACAACCGGCGCGTCAATAAGGTCATAACGTTTAAAACTCTGGGCAACCTCCTCATCAGGAGCATACTCATTGATTTTTATAAAATCAGTGCTTTCCATCAAATCTTTGATCAGCATATCAGACGGTGCTTTGATTAGATCCTGCAGTTCCACCACCCCGATCAATTTATGCCCGGCGGCAGTAACGTATATTGAGCTGATATCCAGATCATCATCAAAGCTTAAAGTATCCTGCAATTTTAAAATTGCCGCGCGCGCCGTTATCTCCTTACGCAGCTCAATATAATCCGTTGTCATGATCGCGCCCGCGGTTCCCTCATCGTAAGTCATCAACTCTCTTACGTCTTCAACCTCTTCCTTTTTCATCAGTTTAAAGAACTTTTTTATTACCTTAGGAGGCAGATCTTTAAAAAGATTAGCACGGTCATCCGGGGCCATTTCGTTTAAAACCTGAGAAACCTCGGCATTATCAAGGTTATCAAGCAGGAACGACTGCTCTTCAAATTTAAGCGTCTCGAACAATTCCCCGGCCAGGGAAGTCCTCAGGAGTTTAAAAATAAGGATCTTTTCCTGATCGGAGAAATTATGCCAGCGTTCGGCAATATCTATTGCCGGAATCTTTGAGATAAGAGATTTCACCTCGGAAAAGCTCTTATTATTCAGCAATCTCCTGATCTCGGGGACAAACAACGCTGTCATGCTTAATGATTTTTGCTGGTTCTTTTTCGTCATTTTTAGATTTTTAGTTTAGTAAAATTAAAAGTCATTAAAAATTATATATTTATCATATATTAATTAAGTAACCTATGTCAAAATTATTTTCAACCCCAGGACAAGATTAATACCGGAAAATAATAGAAAATAACTAATGCGGTTTCTCCGTTACCGGCTCCGCTGTCCACTGCAGTTTACCCAGAACAGCCTGAGCAACATTAGTTAAATGATCTGCAATTTTTTCAAAATTACTGATCAAATCAAGAAAAACAATCCCGGAAAGAACCTTACACTGGCCGCTGGACAAACGATTTATGTGATTCTCACGCAGTTGCTGCGTAAATTTATTAACTTTCTTTTCCAAGTCCAATACCTTTTTCGCATCTTCGGTGCTGTCATTATCCAGGGAATTAATCGTTGCTTGAGCCATGTCATCTACGAGAGAAAACATCTCCTTAAGCTCCTTTTCCGCTTCTTTGGAAAAAGGAAGATGGAAAGAGATTTTTCTTTCAGCAAGCTCCATAATGTTCTCGCAATGATCCCCCATTCTCTCGATATCATTTACGCTGTGCAGTAAGGAGGGTATCTTATTTGCAAGTTCAGGTGATATTTCCTTTTGCATAAGCTCCATAAGATAATTAGTTACCGCCTCCTGCAGATTGTCTAATGCTGCTTCTTTTTTAGCAACAAGGCTTAATACCTTAACATTCTCCTTTAAAAAACCCTGCATAGTATCACTCATCATTCCTCGAGCAAGGTTGGTCATACGCACAACTTCCTTGATCGAAGCATCAAAAGCAGCAATCGGGGTAAATAAAAGGTGTTTTTCAAGAAATTGCGGCTGGTTATCAATAATTGTGTCTTTGCCGGGTAACACCCTTGTTACAACCTTTGCATAAACTGAGGCAAACGGGACCAAAACTAATGTCCCTACCACATTAAATAATGTATGCGCATTAGCCACCTGCCTTGCGATGTCGCCTGATGTAAACGCAATAATCTTGTGGTAAAAAGGCAATGTCGGCAAAAACAAGAGCGTTATCATAACATTAAACAAAACATGCGCAAGCGCCGCTCTTTTTGCGGAGATCGTTGTTCCCAAAGAAGCAAGCATTGCTGTAACACATGTACCTATATTACAACCGAATATAAGCGGAATAGCACCTTGTAAGTCAAACAGCCCCACAGAGGCCAGGGTAATAATCATACCTGTGGTAACGCTTGAACTCTGGAACAGTGCTGTTACGCCTGCGCCAATCAAAATACCCAGAAAGGGATTCTTGCTAAACTGGACAAAAATATTCTGTATAGCCGGATCTCCCGCAAAGGGCTTTATCATCGAAGTCATTATCTTTAAGCCAAGAAACAAAATACCAAACCCTAAGCAGAAAAGGCCAAAAAACTTCCAAAATCTTTTTGGTGAAAATAAATACAGGCATGTGCCAATAGCAATAACCGGCAGCGCAATTGCCGTTAATTTAAAGGCAATTATCTGAGCGGTTATAGTTGTGCCGATATTAGCGCCGAAGATAACACCTATTGCCTGCGCCAAACTCATAAGTCCAGCGTTAACAAAACCTACCACCATAACCGTTGTTGCTGATGAGCTTTGGATAATAGCAGTAATTCCAGCACCAAGCAATGTCCCTGAAAAAGTATTTTTGGTAAGGGCCTTAAGCAAACGTCTCAGCCTGTCTCCGGCAGCATTTTGCAACCCTTCACCCATCAAATGAATACCGTAAATAAAAAGCCCCAACCCTCCAACAACACTAAAAACCAACTCCTTGACCATTAAATCCTCCCTAAAAAACATGTTTTATAGAAGCTCTGCTTCTACTTTACTGATCACCTTTTCAATTTCCGATATTACATCACCGGATAAAAAATTATTTATTTTTATTTCTTTCTTTATTGAATTAAGCGAACCGAGCATTCTTCGCAAATAAGTTATGCGCCTTTGCTTGTGTGTTTCCTCAGGGCTATTCTCCTCTCTGAGAGACTTAATCATAGCCCTGTATACATCCTTTACGTCTTTGTCCGCCTTGCCTTCCTCAAAAACATGGCGCTTCATTTTTTCATAATCGGCGATACTCAAATCCTTATTTGTCTTTACCCGGCGCAGTGTATTTACCGCTTCATAAGAAGGCAGCTGCGGGCTGCTCGCTGATTCCAGGTATTCCTTTTTTATAAATTGCGGTTCTTCCTGCTCAAGGAAATAATAGGAACGAAGTAATTTTAATCCTGTTTCTTTTCTGATACCTATCTCTTTACCACAATAAGCCTCAAAGGTCAGGTAATCCCATTCCTTATACAGTTTATCCTTATAAACAGCCGTCAAATGCTGGCCGAGCTCAAGCCATGAAGACTTGAAGTTCTTCGCACAGTTTAGAATCTCATAACGAAAACTGCCCGGTTCAATTCTGTCCATGCTTGTTTGAATTCTATCAAGCGCTTTTGTTCTTTTGTACATTTTTCTGCCTTCTCTGCTGTTTTAAAATGATAAATCAAGCGTTAGTTTAATTAGTCTGCTCATTTCATGCCCCGTCGAAAAAGAAACTCATTCAGGGCAACCCTGGCAGCATGATTAAATCGCGTAACAATTTAATCAGCCAGCCCTTTTCCCCGTAGATTTACAAAACTAAATCAAACACAGGCACAAGCGGTTGGACATTTCATAAATAATATGAAATATCCAGGTAGGGGGTTAAATATAGAATAGAACTTTCAGTAGGCGTATTGTAACATAAAATACCCTGTATTTACAAGAAATTAAGAACCTGAGTCAATTTTCATAAATACAGGGTATTTTAAGCCCATTTTTACAAATTCCAAACAAGCCTTCCCTCAATTAGCAAAGCTCTTAGATCCTGGATACAACCCGTTTTTTTACTCTATCCTGAGCCAACACCGGCAATTTATATCCATAACGCTTTAAGGCTTTTATCATGCGCTGATAAGCTTGATTAGCCGTCGTTCCTTCAGTCAGATTATTCAGAGAGATGGCTGCATAACCGCGGCGATTAGCAATTTTGAAAATTCTCACTTTCATCGGTGAAATTTTTCTTAAAGGCTTTTTTGCCATTTTTACTCCCTTCTTACTTTTTCTTTGCTTTTGCTTTCTTTTTTGTTTCAGAAGCCCTGTTTTTTCTTTTTCCCGCCTCTAATGCTTTTGATATCTTAGCTAGTTTTTTATTTAATGCGTCGATTTGCTTTTGAGATCTATCCAAAATGCCCTCTGAGATCTGCTTCATCTTTTTCTCAAGATCTTTATCCAATTTTTTCGTACCCTGCAGCAAACGGTTAAGGACAGCTTTCTTATCCTTTGCTTTGATCTGCCCTTTTTTAATCAGCGTATCCACAAGCTTTTCTGCTTTTTCTTTTGTCAGATTTGCTAACCCCACTCCCGCTAAAAGTATTTTTTCCAGTATTTCAAACATTCCCTATCCTCCCTTTCTTTTAAGGTTGATAAACAAATTCTATTTTTTCTTTATTTTACCCTTTTTCTTTTCAATATGTAAGTCTTTCGCGACTTTTGCCAGTTTTTTCTTTAACATATCTATCTGCTTTTGAGAGCCGCTTACCATTTTTAAGGAAACCTGTTTAATTTTTTTTTCAAGATCTTTATCAAACTTTTTAGTGCCCTTAAGCAGCCTGCTTAATACTGCCTTTCTGTCTTTTGCCTTGACCTGCCCTTTTTTAATCAGCGTATCTACCAGCTCTTCTGCTTTTTCCTTTGTCATGCTTGCCAGCCCGACTCCGGCTAAAATAATTTTTTCCAGAATCTCAAACATATCTTATCCCCCCTGCTTATACACTTATTATTATCAAACTCCTGTATTAAATTCAAATTACGGTATGTGCCGCAAGATTTATTCCGCGCCTTATAATAGTTATCCCGCCCCGCACATAATAATAGTCCTCGTCCTTATCCGGTGCATTTCTTTTATCTGCAATATGGCAAAAATCACCTATAGTAACATTCTTATCGACTATCACCCTCTCGATGGCCACCCCCTTTCCGGGTATTAAAACTAAACAATCCGGAACATGCACAATTTTCTCTTTCCTTTACCCCTTAAGTAATACTGCGAAACAAATAAATCCCATCCCCCAGCAATAAAATGAAAAGTAATGGAATTTAGCCCTTGCTATCATCTTAGACAAAATCACTAAAGAAAAATATCCGCTCAAAAAAGCCGCCAAAAATGATAAAACCAGCCCTAAATTACCTATTGAAAGCTCACCCATCCCATCCCTTAACTTATATATTGCCGCTGCGGCAATAGTCGGAATTGACAGAAGAAATGAAAACCGTGCTGCCAGTTCTTTATTAAGTCCTCTAAACATTCCGCTTGAAATAGTAAGCCCAGAGCGGGAAATTCCCGGAATAATCGCCACAGCCTGCGCAAGTCCGATAAGAAGAGAATCAATAAGGGTGATTTGTTTTTTCTTAACAGGCGTTCCTTTTCCCCTAGTAAAAAACAGTATGGTTCCGGTGGCAAAAAAACTCAAGCTTATTACCCGCAAAGAGCTGAACATCTTCTCGATAAAGAAGTGAAAAAAAAATCCTATTAATACTGCAGGAATAACCGCAGCGATTACAAAAACAAATAGCCGCAGATATTCAAGCTTACGCCAGATTTCCTTCAGGCTCTCCCCTTTAGCTATTTTATTAAAGGCAAGGATCAATTCCTTAAGTATGGACAAAAGGTCTTTTCTTAAGAAAACAATAACGGAGAAGACAGTCGCTACATGCAGAATAATATCAAAATTAACAAGCGGTTCTTCAAAACCGATAATTTCCTGAAAAAAAACCAGGTGACCGGAGCTGGAAATCGGAAGAAACTCCGTTACTCCCTGCAGGCATGCTAAAAATAAATAACGCGTCAAATCCATATTTTTCCCCTGAGTATTTACAAATCCTATTTATTTTATCATAGACAACTTCGACGGGCAAGACAATGATTTTTTGTTGTCATCTTTTCAATCAAAGATATCTGAGATTTTATGTGTTTTTAGGAAGCCTTTCATATCCTCCGGCATAGGCGTTCGGAAACTCATACGTTCTCCGGTCAAAGGATGATTTATTTCGATGGAGTATGAATGCAAAGCAGCCCTCCTGAATTTTACCGGCCAATCTTTAGCATATGCAAAACGTCTTTCACCTACAAGCGGATGCCCGTAGTCCCTGAACTGTATTCTTATTTGATTAGTTCTTCCGGTAACCGGCTCAAGGCGCATAATACTAAAATTATCCGAGCTGAAAATTAATTTAAAATTAGTAACAGCCAATTTATTCGCTTCACGGCGCCTGTAAGGCCAG
>DAOVNL010000198.1 GCA_030630245.1 Candidatus Omnitrophota bacterium
AGAACGAACCTTAAAGAAGCGTTAAAAAATATTATGGATATAGAACGACTGCTTGGGAGAATAAGCCTGGGAGTTGCCGGCGCGAGAGACGTACTTAACCTCAACGAGTCATTAAAAATTATCCCGCGGCTCAAGCAGCTGCTGGCATCCGGCCATGCGGATATGCTGGTTAATATTCGGCTGAATTTAAATGAGCAAAAGGAACTGGTTCAATTATTAGACAAGGCGCTTTGTCCTGATGCTCCTCTTTCGGTGCGGGAAGGCAGGATGATCAAAGAGGGTTTTGACAGTGAACTTGATGATCTTAAATTTATCACAAGAGGAGGCAAGGAGTGGATAGCAAAACTGCAGCGTGAGGAAATTCAGCGCACAGGGATCTCTTCTCTTAAAATAAAATACAACCGGGTCTTTGGCTATTATATAGAAGTGAGTAAGGCCAACCTGCATGCGGTGCCTGAGGATTATATGCGAAAACAAACCCTGGTAAACGCGGAGAGGTTTATTACGCCCGCGTTAAAAGAACAGGAAGAAAAAATTATTACAGCTCAGGAGAAAATGGTTGATCTTGAATACCGGTTGTTTATGGATATTTGCGCGAAAGTTCTGCAAAGCCTTACTGAGATACAAAAGACCGCGGCGCTTATCGCAATGCTCGATGTTTTAAACAGTTTTGCTGAGGCGGCCGCGCGTAATAATTATATACGTCCGGTCATAGATGATGATCTGATAATTGATATTAAGGACGGGCGGCACCCTGTGCTGGAAAATATGCTTGGTGCAAATAAGTTTATTCCTAACCCGGCTCATCTGGACTGCCGGGACAATCAGGTACTTATTATTACCGGCCCGAATATGGCCGGTAAATCTACGTATATACGCCAGGTCGCGTTAATCATTATCATGGCGCAAACAGGCAGTTTTGTTCCGGCAAAAACGGCGCATATGGGTATTGTGGATAAAATCTTTACCCGCGTTGGCGCAGCAGATGATATCAGCGCCGGCATGAGCACCTTTATGATTGAAATGAGCGAAACAGCAAATATTTTAAATAACGCTACCGCCAGAAGCTTAATAATACTTGATGAAATAGGGCGGGGGACAAGTACTTTTGACGGATTGAGCATTGCCTGGGCAACAGCGGAATATCTGCATGAAAACCCTGGGATGAGGCCTAAGACGCTTTTTGCCACACATTACCATGAATTAACGGAAATGGAACTTCTGTTTAAGGGAGTGAAGAACTATAATGTTTCTGTCAGGGAATGGAACGAAGAGGTAATTTTTCTGTATAAGCTGATGAGGGGCTCATCAGATCATTCATACGGTATTCATGTCGCTCGTCTTGCCGGATTGCCTCAGGAGGTAATCCGCCGGGCGCGGGAGATATTGAGCAATCTGGAAATCAACAGCATGTCAGAAGAGGGTATACCGAGCCTGGTAAAATCCGATATGGATAAAAAGGGCAGGGGGGAGATACAGCCGGAATTATTCCAAAGCAGAGAAAATCCCGTGGTTGCCCGCATAAGAGGCCTTGATATAAATAATTTAAGTCCGATAAGAGCGTTAAATCTTATTAACGAATGGAAAGATAGCCTTAAAAAAGAGGAATGATATGAGCAGAATAAAAATTCTTCCAAAGCACTTAGCCGATAAAATCGCTGCTGGTGAGGTTGTGGAAAGGCCGGCGTCAGTGGTAAAAGAACTCCTCGAAAATGCCCTTGACGCGAAAAGCGCTAACATCGAAGTAGCCATAGAAGACGCGGGGCGGGCACTGATCAAGGTGATTGATGACGGCGATGGCATGAATGCCGATGACCTGAAGCTTGCCGCCTTGCGCCACGCGACAAGTAAAATAGGAGCAAACTCAGACTTGATGAATATTACTACGCTGGGATTCCGGGGTGAAGCTCTCTCAAGTATTAGTGCTGTAAGTTTTCTGAAAATATTTTCCCGCGCGCAATCGCAGGAAACGGCGAGCAGCATTGCCGCCGAAGCAGGTGCGATCAAAAGCGTAAATGAATCTGCCCGGGGCGTGGGAACAACGGTTGAGGTTAAGAATCTTTTCTTTAATACTCCCGCGCGGTTGAAATTCTTAAAAAGCAAGGCTACGGAGACTGCGCATATTATAAGAAACATGAACGAAATAGCTCTGGCGCATCCCGGCGTAGCGCTGAAGCTCTTAAGTAATAAGGAAGAGATTATTAACTGTGATGCCCATGAAAATTTACTTCAAAGAATAGAGATATTATTCGGAACTGATTTTGCAAAAGTGCTGGTTCCCATATCCTTTGAGATTGCCCCGCTTAAAATCAGAGGTTTTATTTCTAAGCCGGGGTATGGAAAGGCAAACCGTAGATGGCAATATGTTTTTGTGAATAAAAGGCCTGTGACCGATAAAATTATAACTCACGCGGTCTCACAGGGATATCATACCTGCCTTATGGAAAAGCAGTTTCCCTGCGTATTTATTTTTATTGAGACCCCGCCGGAGTTAATAGATGTTAATGTTCATCCGAGTAAAAGAGAGGTCAGGTTCCGGGAGGCAGCGGTTATTCATGATGTGCTGGTAAAGCTTATCAGGGATGCGTTGACCGATAAAAGTAATTTGCCCGAGATCGATAAAACTCCGGGTACAATAGAGCGGCATTCTTTTGAAGAGGGTTTTTCTCATGATCCTGCAAGACGAATCTCCTACGAAAACAATACCGCGGGAACTAAGGAGTTTTTTGCCGCGTCTTTGGCTGAGCTTGATGTGTTTTCTTCCCAAACAGAGCAGGCGCCGGCACGTTCCTTTGTTTGCGCGAAATACCTACAGATAGACAATACTTATATTGCGGCTCAGGATAAAAACGGTATGATAATTATTGATCAGCATGCCGCGCATGA
>DAOVNL010000050.1 GCA_030630245.1 Candidatus Omnitrophota bacterium
GAAGGGTCTCGGGTTTAATTCCCCGCAGCTTGCTGCGCAAAAGTTATGCGGGATAAACCTTCGATACCCCGTAGCTTGCTGCGGGGTAGTTGATTTCCCTTGATTTTTTTCAAAATTAGCATATAATAAAAAACTTAGGGGGTGTTTCCGTATAATATGTTAATATCAAACCTAATACTAATAATAAGTTTTTTGCTTGCCGTAGGAATAGGGATCTGTATCGGGCTGTGTATATCTTACAGGCCGAAAGCGGTTTTTTCCAGGCTGGAATCATTGACTGCGCCGGCTACCGGGATTCCGATACAGGGATTTGATAAAAACGGAACTATTTTCCTTTGGAACAGGGCATCCGAGCTTACCTATGGTTATCTGCGCAAAGACGCGATCGGCAAAAAGATCACTGACCTTATGTTAATTGATTCAGAAAAAGATGTATTTTTGGACAATGTCGCTAAAATTTACGAAAGCGGCAAAACCCTGCCGTCCAGACAGTGGTTGATAACTACCCATTCCGGCAAAAAAAGGACAATGTGCTCAACCATGTTTCCCTATATACAGCATGAAAAATGCCGGTCAATTTTTTGTATAGATGTTGATATAACTGATATAAAGGAATATCAGGAAATGCTGGCAGATTCCCGGTCAGATTATAAGTCTATATTTGACGGAATTGAGGAGGCAATTTGCGTTGTTGATCCGCATGATGGCAAGATTATTTTTGCGAATGCGGCAGGATGTGAATTGACCGGTTATTCCGAAGAGGAATTATTAAAGCTTAGAATTGCTGATTTAAGCCGCGGAGATAAAGGACAGGCAGAGGAAAGGATCAAAGCTTTAACCGCAAAAGTTTTTTATGAAGGGCCTCAGTGTTTTGAATTAGAATCAGCAAAAAAAGCCGGTGAGTGTTTTGACGCGAAAGTACATTTTAAAAAATGTTTTATGACAAATAAAGATTGTGTTATAGCCACAATCCGCGATGTTAGTGACCTAAAAGAAAAAGAAGCGGAATTAAGAACCGCGCAAAGACGTTATAAAGAACTGATGTATCATTCAAATTTATTGATTTACCATTTAGATGAAAATGGAATAGTGACAAACGTTAACGACGCTGTTAAGAAAATATTTGATCTGGAAATCGAAGAGATGCTGGGGAATCATTTTACGGCTTTTCTGCATGAAGAGGAGCATCAAAAGGGAGAGGATGTTTTTAAGCAGGTGATTTCCGGAGGGCTGATAAATGATATGGAATTCCGCGGCCTTGCCAGAGGCAACCGCGAGATAATCCTGAAGGTAAATATTTGGCCGGAGTTTGATGGAAATGAAAACATAATAGGAATGCACGGTGACGCGATTGACGTTACTGATCAAAAAACAGTTTTAAATAAAATGCGTGAAATGGTCATACAGACTGTCTCCATGCTTTCAGAAACAGTATCAGTTGCTGATAGATATACAGAAAAGCATTGTGAACGATTGAAGGATTTATCGTTTAAGATCGGAGAGCGGGTAGGCCTTGAGGAAAAACAGCTTGAACATTTAAAGTTTGCCGCCCTTTTACATGATCTGGGCAAGGTAGGGGTTCCGATTCATATTCTTATTAAAAAAGATAAACTTACTGATGAGGAATGGCAGAGAATAAGAGAGCATCCTAAAAAAGGAGCTGATATTGTCAGGCAGCTGAGCGGGTTCGAAGAAGTGGCTGAGATTATCGAACAGCATCAGGAAAGGTTTGACGGCAAGGGATATCCGCTTGGTTTGTCACAGAACCAGATCAAAAAAGAGGCCGCGATCATCAGCGTTGTTGATGCTTTTGATGCTATGACATCAGACCGCCCATACAGAAAAGCAATGAGTATCGAGGAAGCGGTAGAAGAGCTGAAGGCGAACGCGGGAACTCAATTTGACCCTGATGTCGTCGAGATTTTTATTCGTATTATCGAGTCAGAACCGTTGGAAAATACTGCTTAGTAAATCCTGCCTAAAATCTGGGGTTTTCTAACCCCGCGAAGCCCAGTTTCTAATCTATAACATCTTTGTTTTCAATACGTTGTGCCTGTAAAATTCTGCTAAAAAAAATAGCCCTACCCTTGTAAGAACAGCTAAAATATGGTATACTTTTAAAACTTTATTATTTTAGCGGTAAGCACGCTTTTAAGTCATTGAAAATAAAAGAGTTAGCTGATAGGCCAGGGGGCAAATGAGTATTTTTTCAGGAAAAAATTTACGTAAATATATAAGCACTTTGGCGGTTATTATTCATTTGCTTTTTATCCCAAACATTGTTTTGGCGGGTAGTTTTGAGAATACGCGCAATACATATTTAAGTCCATCACTCAAAATTGGAATACCTAATTTTATCCAGCTTTTTCAGGAAATTTGTGCCCAGGATTCAGATAGTTTATTTAAATTAACCAGACGCACTTTTGATAAGCTTACGCCCGTATCTTTACAATCGCAGATAATGCAGGTGATAAGAGACGACTTGCTTAAGGATGAGGCGATAAGATCGGTTCAGGATATAAAGGTTCGTTTTACATCTTCAAGCGATGAATATCTGAATTATTGCCGGAAAGAAAAATTGAAAGAACTTATTTTTGATGATAAAGGCATGATTTATAGAGCAGAATATCAGGGGATGAGGAAGGAGAGGAAAAGGAAGTGGATTATTGAAAAAGTCTGTAGTATTTTTGGTGAGAATAAAGAATACTATCGATCTATGCCTGAGCGTAACCTTTGGGGGATGTATTATCAGTATTTAGCGGAAAGAGAATTCAGACGGAAACTGCTGGATAAAGAAACTGGTATAGAATGGATAGATTTTGATGTCACGGTAAAATTAAAAGATAGAACACTAAAAGATGTGATTAAGATAGAAAAGAAAAACGGTATTTTTAAAGCGGGATTGGTTCAACATAAATTGGCGAAAGAATTGAGGCAGAAAATCCACGTTCTTGAAAGCCAGAGAGATGATTTTCGAACTATTACCCAGAATATTGAACGTTTAGAAAGAGTAATAAATGTAAATTTCAATAAGTGGCAAGACGGGGTTTCCCGGGATAATTTAAAGGCGGCAAGACAGACACTGGGGGATATATATACCTGGACAAAACGAGGCCGGGTAGCTGGTAAACTAAGTGTCGAGCAATATCTTAAGCGTATTCTCAAAAAAGACGGGTATCTTGATACAGGTGATTATCAGAATGCAATTAAGCAGATTGACCAGGCAAATTCACAGCTTGACAGCAGATTAAAACAGATTGCCGGTAAGATCGAACGCAATATTAAACAGCACAGCGCTGAATTATTTCAAAATTTGGAAGAAGAATTGTATTTTGAGATACTCAAAAGCAGCCTTATTTGTGTAGAAAGCTTAGTCAGATTCAATAGGTTGGAAGATGCATCGAGTAAATTTGAATTTATAGTTTTGTCTATAAAATCGTCAAAAATTATTCAAAACAGAACAGACGAATACACATACCTGCAAAAGCGGCTTTATGATACATACGGATTGTTAGATAGCGCTAGTAAACACCAGGCTTACACCAAGGCGTTAGATTTGATTAAAGAAGTGGATGCGCGGATTCAAAGACAAAACGAAAATATTTCTGAAATATGGAAATGGTTAAAACAGAGAAAATTTAACCAATTCGCCAGGACAATCGGGGATATAATTCCTGAGTTTTATAATATTCGCAGACAACGCAGGGTATATACCGAAGTTATATCAAGTGCTATCGGCGAAATCAATGGAGTTATTAGCGCTTGTGATAAATCGGAAAAGATTAATCCCAAGATAAAAAATATCATTAAACAAAGATTAGCCGGTGTCCGGAATGAATTGATCTCTATCGAAAAAAGAGCACAAGAACGTAATGATGTAATCAGAAAAGCATTGCCGCAGATAAAAATTGTAAGCCTTCCCCAGACGGAACTTTTACTTAAGGGCAGGCGAAAGCAGGCAGTAGAACATATCTCTTTGGAATATGACAATATACACTCAGGTATTTTTGATAATCTCGCGCTGCTTCATTTAGATTTTACTAACCTTCAGCTGGGAAATAAACTTGCGGATTCTGGTTTGGTGCCGTTAAAAAATATCCTTCCAGCGGTATTAGACGGTCTTTTTGCTGCCGGACTTATCGCCCAGGCGATTTAAAAACAGATTTACGTATAGGTTAGAAAATATGAAAAAGAAAGTATTTTTAAAGATAGTTTCCCTGGTTATTATTCAAACATTTTTGCTGCTGGATATTGCTGCAGCAGGTGCCGGCAATATTTTTTATAAAGATCACGATCCCGATACCAATACTCTCTCACCCCGGTTAATTATAAATGCAGAATCCTTCCGGATACAATTTCAATATTACGCAAAACTATCTAACAGTCCAATAATTTTAAAACAGACACCTGATGCCCCTTTAGAATTTACAACACGCAATTTAAACGAAGGTTATAAGAAATTGGATTCTTTAATGTCAAATATCGATAAAAAAGAACAGCTAATATTATGTATCGATGGCGATGTCAGCTCCGGCAAGACAACTTTTATTAATCTTTTGCAGGAGAATGGCTTAGGCAATATCGATGCCGAAGGTATTTTGTTTATAAGCATAGACGATATAATTAATGATCTGCGGCAGGAAGGGGATTTTACACTGCTTGAAGCTATCCTTGAGATGCCATTAATATTAAGTCAGAAGATTCTTAAGGCCAATGATGGTGCTAAGTTGATCGTAGTTGAAGGTTCTGAAAGCCTTTATTACCTCGAAAAAACAGATTTTAAGCCGGATGCCGTTGCGATCCTTAAGGCTTCTGAAAAGACAAGATTAGTCAGGCATTTGATGAAGCACGGTTTATTCGCGCTTAACTTTTTCGATGAACCTTACATGCCTGGTGAAATTCCGGATAATGTGCCGGTCGTGTTTATAAAAAATGAATTGACGGCAAAGATAGATTTTTTGCCGGTTACAGGCAGAACACTCGTAACAACAATCAAGATAATGGTAACCGCGGCGGTTAGATTTATTGCGCCTCACCTGCCGGATTTTTTAGGGTTAAGTTCTTTGTTTAAAAGCTATAAAAAGCTTGGCGTTGCCGGTAGTTTTCTTTTGCCATTACAGCTTCTTTTATATGTGCTTAATAAAGTTGTTGATTTCTATTTTATTTTAAATCCCCAAAGAAATATGCTTTCTATTATTAAAAAACGATTCCCCGGCAGAGTTAAAATATTGGATATCGGGACCGGAGACGGAAGTTTTGTGGAGAGGTTTCAGGGGCTTTTAGATAAAAAAGGCATCAAGGCAGAGGTGATGGGGATTGACATCAAAGCCAAGTCGATTGCCGCGGGTTTGTACCGAAAACGCAATGTAAAAACCCTGGATGCGGCTGATGCGGAAGAAGCGTTCGGGCCGGACAGTTTTGACCTGATCACGGTGAATGCCCCTGATTCGCCTGAGGGCTGCGTGCGGGAAGCGATGAAGGTCCTGAAACCTGACGGAGTACTTATTTTGCGCCTGGCCGAATGGCATCACACCCGCGAGGATAGAGCAAGGCTTATTAGGAGTATAGGGGAGGATTTTAAAGTGCAGGCTTTAAGCAGAAGCCTTTATAATATGCCTAATGGATTGCATTATAAACTTCAAAAGCCGGTGCTGATTTCGCGGAAGAATAAACACCCCGGAAATTATGAACTCAAAAACAGAGGCAGGAATAATATTTCGGCGGATTCTGCTCTGAAAAACGTTTTTTTAAAGACAGTGCCGATTGTTTCTATTTCAGAAAAAAAAGCGCTTGAATTTATCTGCCGGGCGATATGAAATTTAACTTTGCTTTGCAAAAAATCAGTTAATTTTAAGGTGTTTTTCAGGGGCTTTAAGCAAGTAAAAAATGGCAGATTTTGACAGAAATTTTACATGCAGGGGAAAAAGTATTTCACAAGAATGTATCTCTTTTATTATCAAGCAGTTACATGTTTAAAAATATTAAAAAAAAGTTGATTTTCCAGACTTTCTATGCTATACTTTAAATGTCTTAAAAAAGTGGTATTGATTCGCGTATGTTGTTGTAAACGCTGAGTGTTATAGAAAGAAGAAAGGACAATTTAATCAGAATGAATTGGTTGGGTGGGTGGGGTGAAAGTGAGAATTCGCTTTCACCTTGCCCCCTTATTATATTTAGGAGCTAAACTTAAAACTGCATTATATCTAAAAGTGTCAATCCTAAGTAGGGGCTAAGGGCAAACACTTAATATAAATAAAACTCAAATCAGGTGATCAAAATGTTTGATGGCGGCAAAAAATACAATATTGCTTTCAGAATAATCTCGGCGTTTATTATCCAA
>DAOVNL010000134.1 GCA_030630245.1 Candidatus Omnitrophota bacterium
ATGCTCTTTTAATTGGTTCATTGCGGTTTTCACCTCAGATAATTCAGCGCCTGAGCAGATTTCTAAAATCTGCTTGTAGTCGAGCGGCTTTTCGCTGACAAACATTAAAGCCTCAATGATCTTTTGCAAATTAAAATCAGACATTCTTCACTCCTATATTGTACTAACATGCATTGGGGGTAAAATTCTTTCTTCGTTAAGAAACACAACAATCTCGCCGAACAGCCCCTTCTGAGCCGCCACGATTTCCTTCTGCCTGATCAGCTCTAAAACAGCCAGAAAAGTGACAATGACCTCCACTTTATTTTTCACGCTTTCAAACATTCCGCTGAGTAAGAGTTTTCTATTTTTAACCAAAGCATGAAGCAGGTCGTGCATCTTACCATCAACGGTGAACTCATCTTCAATTATCTCTCTGAAAATATCGCGGGGAACATCTTTTAATGCCCTGGAAAAAGCCCCGATCAGGTCAAAAAGGCTTGTCTCAAAAAAAATCTCTTCCTTAGGCTCAACATCCGCGCCCGGATTAACGCGCTTGAATATTTTACGCTGTACGGTTTCGCGTTCCTCTAAATAGGTTGCGGCCTCTTTGAATTTTTTATACTCCAGAAGTTTTTTTACAAGCTCCGCTCTAGGGTCTTCTTCTTCGGCTTCAGGCTCGGTTTCCTCAGGAGGCAGCAGCATTTTCGATTTTATATGCATTAAGGTCGCTGACATAACCAGGAATTCCCCGGCGATACCAAGGTCCAGCAGGCGCATAAATTCCAGGTATTCTAAATACTGTTCGGTGATCCTGGCAATAGGGATATCATAGATATTAAGATGACTTTTCTTTATAAGATAAAGCAATAAGTCAAGCGGGCCTTCGAAAATTTCTAAATTAACTTTGTATTTCATAACCCAATCGTCTGTCGGACTTCATCCATTGTAGCCATAGCAGCACTGCGCGCTTTTTCTCTGCCTTTTTCCAGGATCCTGATGATCCTATTTTTATCGCTCTTAAGCTCTTTTCTTTTTTCCTGAATAGGTTTAAGGTAATCATTAAGCAGGCAGGCAAATTCCTTTTTACAATCAGTGCATCCCCTTTTTGCTCCTTTACATTCAATTTCGACAACAGCGCATGTTTTTTCATCCGCGAATACCTTATAATAACTGTAAACATTACATACCTGGGGCCTGCCCGGATCTGTTCTTTTAATCCGCCGCGGATCGGTAAACATACTCATCACTTTTTTACTTATTCCCTCAGCCGTATCGCTCAGGCCGATATAATTATCATAGCTCTTTGACATCTTTCTCCCGTCAAGTCCCAGCAATCGTGAGGTTTTGGTCAGCTTTGCCTGCGGCTGGGGAAACACCTTTTTATTGTACAGATGATTGAATCTTTTAGCTATTTCCCGGGTAAGTTCAAGATGCGGAAGCTGGTCTTCACCCACAGGAACAACCTCTGACTTATAAAGCAGGATATCGGCTGCCTGTAATACCGGATAGCCGAGAAAGGCATAGTTATTCAGCTGTCTTGTTTTCAACTCCCTAAGCTGCTCCTTATAAGTAGGACAGCGTTCCAACCAGCCGAGAGGTGTTATGCAGGACAGAACCATATAAAGCTCGAGATGTTCGGGTATTTGAGATTGAATAAATATGATTGCTTTATCAGGGTCAATACCGCAGCTGAGCCAGTCTATTACATTATCCAATGAAAATTCATTTAATCCGGACGCATCTTTATATTCGCTCATCAGAGCATGCCAGTCAGCCACCATAAAAAAACACTCGTAATCATTTTGCAGTAAACTCCAGTTTTTTAAAGCGCCGACTAAATGGCCCAAATGAAGCCTGCCTGTGGGGCGCATGCCGCTTAAAATTTTCTTTTTCATTTTTTATAGTTTTCGCGCGATTTTTTCTACTCGATAACATTCAATGATATCATCGCTTGCCATGGAATCAAACTTATCCAGCCCGATACCGCATTCAAGCCCTTCGCCTACCTCCTTCACATCATCCTTATATCTCTTCAATGATTCCAGCTTGCCCTCGTATAGGCATTCATCATTACGAAAAAGGCGTACAAGCTCCGCGTTGCGCGCGAATTTCCCCTTAACAACCATACATCCGCATATTTTACCAAGCTTTGAGATTTTGAAAACCTGCAGGATTTTAGCCCTTGCGAGGAACGTTTCCTTGATTGTCGGCTCAAGCAGTCCTTCCATGCTTAAGCGTACATCATTTATCGCCTCGTAAATTATACTGTAGAGCCTGACATCAATGCCCTTTTTCTCCGCGGCTTCCTTGGCTTTAACATCAATTCCCACATGAAAACCGATAATTATCGCCTCACTCGCGATGGACAGCATTACATCCGACTCACTGATCGTTCCCACCTGAGAATGGATAATGCTCACACTGATATCTTTTGTTCCCAATTCCTCCAAAGAACTGCTTAAGGCCTCAAGCGATCCCTGCACATCGGATTTTATGATAATTTTGAGCTCCTTGGTCTTGCCCTCTTTTGCCCGGTCAAAAAGATCTTCCAAACTGACCCGCTGCGCGGGCATAAGTTTTTCCTGACGCAAGCTTTCATTTTTGGCAATGGAAAGTTCCCTGGCTTTTTTTTCATCCTCAACAACATAGAATGTATCACCGGCCATAGGCACCTGAGATATTCCGGATATTTCGACCGGAACTGAAGGCCCGGCTTTTTCGACCCTTTTGCCCAGGTCATTGCTCATTGACTTTACCTTGCCGTAAGTTAAGCCGCAGACAAAAACATCTCCCAGCTGTAATGTTCCGCTCTGCACAAGGATCGTTGCCATGGGACCGCTGCCTTTTGAAAGTTTACTTTCAATAATAACACCCTTTGCTACCCGGTTCGGGTTCGCTTTAAGCTCAAGCATTTCCGCTTCAAGCAATATCATCTCAAGCATCTTTTTGATCCCGGTTTCCTGCTTTGCCGAAACCTCAACTGTAATAGTACTACCACCCCAGTCTTCACTCATCAGGCCAACCTCAGCAAGCTGCCTTTTTACTTTATCAACATCAGCTCCCGGCAGATCTACTTTATTGATCGCCACAACAATGGGAACGCCTGCTGCCTTCGCGTGATTAATCGCCTCATGAGTCTGGGGCATTAACCCGTCATCAGCCGCGACAACAATAATAACGATATCAGTAATTGTCGCTCCTCTTGAACGCATAGCCGTAAAAGCCTCATGCCCCGGAGTATCCAGAAATGTTACCTTTCCCTTAGGAAGTATTACCTCATAAGCGCCGATATGCTGCGTTATTCCTCCGGCTTCTTTATCGGTTATATTTGATTTGCGCAAAACATCAAGCAATGATGTTTTTCCATGATCAACATGGCCCATCAGGGTTACTACCGGCGGCCTGGATTTGAACCCCTGGCCGTCATCGGCCTGTTTGTGTTTGAATAGCAGGTTTTCTTCCTCAGTTAGTATTTTTTCAAAGGAAAAACCATATCCCAGAGCTATTTGTTTAATAGTTTCCTCATCAAGGGTTTGGTTAACAGTAGCCATGACTTTCATTGCCATTAATTTTTTAATTACATCCGGCGCGCTCTTATTTATTTTAGAAGCAAAGTCTTTTACGCTTACAGGAACTTTAAGCTTTAAGGACTTAAGTTCCGGCTCTACTTTCTCTTCTGTCTTTTCTTTTGCTTTTTGTTTTTTCTTTTTCGGTTCTTTTTTCCCCAGGAGTTCATGACGCACAATTTCAGCGGTCTCCTCATCAATAGAACTCATATGCCCTTTAACGCTAACACTCAGTTCCTTGAGCTTTTTGACCATATCCTTACTGGAATAACCCAGCTCTTTTGCTAACTCATAAACTCTTATACTCATAAAACCCCTTATTTTTCAAGCTTCTTAATCTCTTCAAGTATCTGCTCAGCACGCTTTTTACCGACACCCTTAACCG
>DAOVNL010000202.1 GCA_030630245.1 Candidatus Omnitrophota bacterium
CCAGAGAGCGGCAACAAAAGACGCAGGAGCTATCGCGGGACTTAATGTTTTGCGAATAATCAATGAGCCGACCGCGGCATGTCTTGCTTACGGGCTTGACAAATCAGGCAAAGAACAGAAGATCCTGGTTTTTGATTTAGGCGGCGGTACGCTTGATGTAACTATTATGGAAATGGCCGAAGGTGTTTTTGAAGTAAAATCTACTCACGGTGATACGCATCTTGGCGGTACGGATATGGATGACGCGCTTATTGATCATATTGCCGAAGAATTTCAAAAAGAGTATGGGATCGATTTACGTAAAGATAAGATGGCTTTGCAGCGCTTAAGAGAGGGAGCGGAAAAAGCTAAGATAGAACTTTCAAGCGCCTTAACCACAGATATAAATCTGCCTTTTATTACAGCAGACGCGAGCGGGCCTAAACATTTAACTCTTTCAATCAGCAGGGCGAAGTTTGAAGAGCTGATTACTCCTATTGTTGAGCGTTGCCGGGAACCGATAGCAAAGGCGACCCAGGACGCGCAGTTAACGCCAAATGATATTGACCGTATTATAATGGTCGGCGGCCCTACACGTATGCCTATCGTTCAGAAATTCGTTGAAGATTACGCGGGCAAGAAGATAGAGCGTGGAGTTGATCCTATGGAATGCGTAGCTATGGGAGCGGCAATTCAGGCAGGAATCATTAAAGGTGATGTCAAAGACGTACTTTTGCTTGATGTTACTCCGCTTTCTTTAGGGATAGAGACTCTTGGCAGTGTATGTACAAAGTTAATTGAGCGCAATACAACCATACCTACGAAAAAGAGCCAGGTGTTTTCAACGGCCGCGGATAACCAGACTGAGGTTACGATCAGAGTACTGCAGGGAGAAAGACAGATGGCTAATGATAATGTTGAGCTGGGCAGGTTTAATCTTGTCGGCATTCCTCCGGCCGCGCGCGGTATTCCGCAAATAGAAGTAACATTTGATATTGATGCTAACGGGCTTGTGCATGTATCAGCAAAAGACTTAGGCACAGGTAAAGAACAGAGAATCACAATTAGCGCGCCGACAAAACTATCTGAAGAGGAAATTAACCGCATGGTAAAGGACGCGGAAAAATTTGCTGAAGCGGATAAAAAGAAAAAAGAGGAAATTGAAGCACGCAACCAGGCTGAAACATTGGTTTACTCTACAGAAAAATCCTTGAAGGAGTTTGGTGATAAAGTAAACGCTGCTGATAAGGAAAATATTGAGAAGAAGGCAGCACAGTTAAAAGAAGACTTAAAAGGGACAGATACTGAAAAGATAAAGAAATCAACAGAAGAACTGAGCCAGGCTTCGCATAAACTCGCGGAAGCAGTATATAAAACACAGGCAGCACAACAGCAGGCGGCTCAAGGTCCCGGAGCGGCGCAGCAGGGTGAGGCTGAGGGTGAGGGTGAGGCTGAGGCTGTAAAAGACGATGAGAAGAAAGAAGATGTTGTGGATGCTGAATACAAAGTAGAAGACGAAAAATGATCACAGATTAACGCGGATTAAAAGAAGCAGATGATCGCTGATATAAAGGGAGAAAATGACAAAACGGGATTATTACGAAATTTTAGGCGTAAGCAAAGATGCTTCAGTTGATGTTATTAAGAAAACATATCGTAAACTTGCTATGAAATATCATCCTGATAGGGTGTCTGCGGATAAGCGCAAAGAATCCGAAGAGAAGTTTAAGGAAATATCCGAAGCTTATGCGGTGTTGTCTGATGAGAAAAAACGCGCGCAATATGACCGTTTTGGCCATGCCGGTATTAATAATCAATACAGCAGTGAAGATATATTCCGCGGTGCTGATTTTGGTTCTATTTTTGAAGATATGGGAGGCGGCGGAGGTATTTTTGAGGATCTTTTCTCCAGCTTCGGATTTTCCTCCGGCACGCGTCAGTCAAGACGGGGTTCTCGCCGCGGCGCGGACCTTGAATATGAGCTTCAGCTCAGCTTTGAAGAAGCAGCTAAGGGTGTAGAGAGAACCATTGTTATCAGGCGCGGGGATCTGTGTCCGGTATGTAAAGGCAACGGCGCGCAGCCGGGAACAAGAAGGATCACCTGTCCGGCCTGCAAGGGAAGCGGACAAGTAGGACAATCAGCAGGGTTTTTCACTATTGCCAGAACCTGTGACAGCTGTCATGGAGAGGGCGAAATTGTTACTCATCCATGTAAAAAATGCCGTGGGACGGGAAAAGTCCGGGTAGAGAGAAAAATTAATATAAAAATGCCTGCCGGAGTGGATAACGGATCTCATCTGCGGGTCAGAGGCGAGGGGGAAGCAGGAACAAAAGGGGGGCCGCGGGGTGAGTTATATATCCTGATCCGCTTAAAGCCCCATAAGGTTTTTGAAAGACATGGTAATGATGTTATTTGCAAGGTTCCGATAAGTTTTGTTCAGGCGGCAATGGGAACGGAAATAGAAGTACCCAGCATTTATGCGGAAAAAATTAAGATGAAAATCCCCGCCGGCACACAAAGCGAGAAAGTTTTCAGAATAAGCGGCAAGGGGTTTCCTGATCTAAGGGGCTATAATAAAGGAGATCAGTATATAAGGGTTCATGTTACTGTGCCTGCAAGTTTAAGTTTAGAGCAAAAGAAACTATTGATTGAATTCGCGAAACTTAGCGGTGAGAATTCTAAAAACGAGTCAATCGCCGAAAAAATTAAAAAGGCGTTTAAGTAAGTGAAAAGATAACTTAGCGAGCGAAGTGATGCTAAGTTATACGTTTAAACTTATCCCGCCATGGCGGGATTAA
>DAOVNL010000104.1 GCA_030630245.1 Candidatus Omnitrophota bacterium
CCGCTGTAAACATGAGAATCAATCCTCACTCCCCTGCCTCCCGGAAAGTGCAGATTCTCAACTTTTCCCGGAAAAGGCATGAAATCGTTGTCGGGGTCTTCGGCGTTAATGCGGCATTCGATTGCCCATCCCTCCAATTTTATATCGTCTTGAGAAAAAGAGAGTTTTTCTCCATCGGCGATCTTGATCTGTTCTTTTATTAAATCTATTCCTGTAACCATCTCCGTTACAGTGTGCTCTACCTGAATACGCGTATTCATCTCCATAAAATAAAACCTGCCGTCATTATCAAGCATAAATTCAATAGTGCCGGCATTGGTATAATCAACCGCTTTAGCCGCCCGCACAGCAGCATCAGTTATCTTTCGCCTTAATTTGCTATCTATCGCAGGAGATGGTGTTTCTTCGATCAGTTTTTGATGCCTTCTTTGTACTGTGCAGTCCCTTTCTCCGAGATGCACCACATGATTGTGCTTATCGGCAAGTATCTGCACCTCTATATGCCGCGGTTTTGTGAAATATTTTTCCAGATACACATTAGGGTTGCCGAAATTTGATTCTGCTTCCGCTTGGGCGGTAAGAATTGAGCTTACGAGCCTTACATCGTTATGAGCCACGCGCATGCCCTTTCCGCCGCCTCCGCTGGAGGCTTTTATGATAACAGGGTATTTTAGTTTATTGGCGATTTTTATTGCTTCGTTTTTATTCTTTATTACGTTTCCGGAACCGGGGATGATCGGAACTCCTGCCTTTTTCATTGTGTCCTTGGCGGCCATCTTATCACCGAGCAGCCGGATGTTCTCAGCTGTAGGCCCGATAAAGGTTATGTGGCAGGATTCACAGATCTCGCAAAAATGGGCGTTTTCGGACAAAAACCCGTAACCGGGATGAATAGCTTCCACGTCGGTGATTTCCGCGGCGCTCATTATAGCAGCTATATTAAGGTAGCTGCCGGCTCCCGGCGCCGGCCCGATGCAGACTGCTTCATCAGCAAATTGAACATGCATACTGCTGGCATCAGCCTCGGAATAAACGGCAACGGTCCGGATGCCCATTTCTTTACAGGCACGAATGATTCTTAAGGCGATTTCGCCTCTATTGGCAATTAGAATTTTTGAAAACATAGTTTTTATTTTGGTTCGATCATGAATAGTACCTGTCCGAACTCGATAGGATCACCATTATCTATCAGGATTTCTTTTATCTTTCCTTTTACTTCTGATTTGATCTCGTTCATTAACTTCATGGCCTCAATAATGCATATAACCTGTCCGATTTCCACCTCGCTGTCGATCTCTACAAAAGGCGCCGCGTCAGGTGATGGGGCGCGGTAGAAAGTTCCTACCATAGGAGCTTTTACTTCCACCCCCGCGCTTATTTCGCTGGGTTTTGGTTGTGCCGGCGTGTTGTATACTATATTCGGCTCAAGCTGGCTTGCTCTTTCTATGACTATGTTCGGATCTCCCCCGCCGATGGCTGCGCCGCCTCTTCTTAATCGGATCTTTAATCCTTCACGCTCAAGTTCAAGCTCGGTAAGATTATTCTCATTCATCAATGTTATCATCTCTTTGATTTCTTTTAGATTCATTTTGAACTCCTTACTTAAACTTTTATCACTCAGCTTTTGTTTTTCTACTTTTTCCTTTTGCCTTTTTACTTTTTACTTAGACTTGCGTCTCTCAGTTTTTGTTTTCCTATCAGCTTAACCGTTAGACTCTTTCCACGTAAGTACCGGTGCGTGTATCTAGTTTTATTACATCGCTTTCATTAATAAACAGGGGCACCTGTATCGTTGCTCCTGTTTCAAGCGTCGCCGGCTTGAATGACCCCTTAGCCGTATCCCCCTTTATTCCCGGTTCGGTATGTTCTATTTTTATTTCAATAAATATGGGTAACTTTACTTCAATGATCTCATTGTTGTAACAGACAACAGCTACATCCATAGTATCCTTTAAATAACTGACAATTTCAGTTAGCTTTTCCTTTGCGATTATCATCTCTTCAAAGGTTTCCTTGTCCATGAAATGGTATGTATCACCGGAGTTATATAGGTACTGAAGTTTCTTGTCTTCTATAAAAGCCTCCTCAAAACGTTCTCCGGCCCGGAATGTTTTTTCAATGTTTTTTCTTGTCCGCAGGTTGCGTAATTTTGACCTTACAAAAGCGCCTCCCTTTCCCGGTTTTACAGCCTGGAATTCAATAACAGAGTAAATTTCACTATCTACTAAAATTGTCAGGCCGGCTTTGAATTGATTCGCGGTTATCATGACTATAAAACTTCATATCCTTTCTTGGTTACTAAAACCATGTCTTCAATTCTAATTCCCCCGGAATCCGGGATATACACCCCGGGCTCAACAGTAAAAACCATACCGGATTTAAAACGCTGCTTAGATTTTCCTGAAATATACGGTTTCTCGTGTACTTCCAGCCCTACGCCGTGTCCAAGGGCATGGCCGAAATATTGCCCCAGGCCGGCCGCATCCAATACCTGCCTGGCAATCCGGTCGATTTTTTGGATCCTGCCTTGCGGGCGGACGAGCTTAATTGCTCTATCTTGTGCGGTGGCAAGGAGTTTATAATGCTTAACATATTGGGTAATTTTACCTGAAAAGAAGGTTCTTGTCAAGTCGGATTTATAACCTTTGTAATCAGCGCCGACATCGACAATCACCGGATCGTTCATTCCTATCTTTCGCTTTGTTGTTGTCGCGTGAGGCATAGCCGCGTTAGGCCCTGAGGCGACAATCGTATCAAAAGCCGGGCCGCTCGCGCCGTTGTTTTTAAGCATTTCGTTTAATTTGTTTTTTAAAAAAAGCTCACTTACCCCGGGCTTGATCAAAGGCTTGAGAGCCCTGAGCGATTTCTTGGTTATGGACACAGCTTTTCTTATAATTTTAAGTTCTTCCGGCGACTTTATCATTCTTAATTGCTCGATAATGTCTTTTGAGGCGCCAAGACGCGTCTTTTTCCCTAAGGCAGTTTTAAGATTATAATATTGCTCGTATGTGATATGTTGTGACTCAAAATTAAGCGTTTGTATTTTCCTTTGCTTGAGAACGTTCTTTAAAAGTGAAAATATATTGCCTTCGATCATCAGCACTTTAAATATAGATCCAAGCTCTTTTTGAGCCTGCAGCCTATAGCGGAAATCACACAAAAAGATGTTTTCTTTTTCCGTAATAAGCAGCCGGCATTCGCTGCCTGTAAACCCGCTCAAATAGCGGACATTATGAAGTGATGTGATGAGCATAGCCTGTGCTTTAGCTGACTTTATAGCCTTTCGCACTTTTTGTAATCTATTTTTCAATAATCTCATTTTGGCTTTTTTTTTACTTTATCATTTTTAACGCTGCCTGCAATCCAAGGATATAACTATGAACTCCAAAACCGGATACCTGTCCGTGACAGACCGGCGCGATCAGGGATGTGTGCCGGAATTCCTCCCGGGAATATATGTTGGACAGATGTACTTCAATCGCGGGTATGCCCACAGCGCTTATAGCATCCCTTATGGCAACACTGGTGTGCGTATACGCGGCCGGATTTATCAAAAGCAGGTCAAATTCATCTTTTGCCTTGCCGATATAATCAACGATCTCCCCCTCATGATTAGACTGCCTGATCTGGACAGTGATGCTGTTATCGTCGGCCCAGGTTTTTATTTGTTCATTAATCTTATCAAGTGTGGCTTTGCCGTAAATCTCAGGTTCTCTGCTGCCTAACAGGTTCAGGTTAGGGCCGTGAATAACAAGAATTTTCGCCATGGGTTCCTCCGTTCAATGTATAAATTCAGACTTCTGCAAAATAACGTTTTTTGTCATTCTGAGCCGCAGGCGAAGAATCTCATATTTCATCTTACGCCAAGATTCTTCGGTCGCTTAACTCCCTCAGAATGATAATAAGATTTAAATGACTTATTTTGCAGAACTCTTTGAATAAATTAATCTCTTGTTCCCTTTTTAAAATATTTTTTAAGTTCTTTTGCTTTACTCATCTCATATTCCGCGGAACTTTGGTCTTCTATTATACCATAAAACTCGGCCAATTGTTCATGATAAACAGGGTTTACAGGATACATCTCTACGGCTTTTTTTAAATGGAAAAGTGTTCTTTGCTCATAACCGCTTTGTTTTGAAATGAACAGCAGTTTAGCTAAACGAAGATGATAATAAGCCGCGTATGGATTCAGGTCAATGGCTTTTAAGTAATGCGAGATCGCATTATTTAGAAGATCAAGTCTGAGTTTGTCTTTCGAATAGTTCTGGACGGCGATAAACTCAGAAATATACGCGCGGTGATAAAAATATTCAGCCGACAGAGGGTTGTGCCTTAGAGCAGTCTCGGAAAAATCAACCGCCGCGTTTATGTGCCCTGTTTTTAACGCGGCAGCTGCTTTTGCGTCGAATTTCTTCCCCAGGTAGATATTAACTGAGTAA
>DAOVNL010000213.1 GCA_030630245.1 Candidatus Omnitrophota bacterium
AAGGCTTGGAAGAAAAGAGCGAAGAAGCTCTCAAGAAACAAGGTTAAGTGTTTTTTGGGAGTTTTTTGTCTTTATGAGCTGCTTTATCTGGTAAAATAGAAGTAATACATTAATTGTAAAGTTTTGATGTAAATATTAAAAGGAGGAATTTAAAAATGGCAAATGTAAGCAGTTTTTTTGGAGAACTGACATTTAACAAAAAAGTCATGAATGAGAAACTGAGTAAGGGAGTTTACAATAAATTACTGGCTACAATCGAATCCGGAGAACCTCTGGATCAGACCATCGCGGGGGACGTTGCTCATGCTATGAAAGAATGGGCGATTGAAAACGGAGCAACTCACTTTACTCACTGGTTCCAGCCGCAGCGCGGTGGTACCGCGGAAAAACATGATGCTTTTATTTCCTATGATAAAAACGGAGAGATCATTGAACGCTTATCAGCCAGGCAGCTTATCCAGTCAGAGCCTGACGCCTCGTCTTTCCCGTCAGGCGGTATGCGCTCAACATTTGAAGCCCGCGGCTATACGGCCTGGGACCCGACTTCACCGGCATTTTTGCTTGAAGCGGGGGAGACTAAAACACTGGTAATTCCTTCGGTATTTTTGTCCTGGACCGGAGATGTTCTGGATATTAAGACCCCGCTTTTGCGTTCACTCAAGGCGGTCAATGACGCTGTGATCAGATTGCAGAAACTTTTAGGAAATAAAAAGGTGTCAAAGATCAAGGTCTTTGGGGGGCCGGAGCAGGAATATTTTCTGTTTTCTAAGAGGCTTTATGAAAGCCGCCCGGATATGATTATTTGCGGCCGCACGCTTTTCGGGGCAAAACCGGCTAAAGGACAGCAGATGGAAGACCATTATTTCGGCGCGATCAAGGCTAATGTGATCGAGTTTATGGAAGACTTTGATAAAGAATTGTACCGCAGAGGGATCCCGGCTAAAACACGCCATAACGAGGTTTCACCCAATCAGTTTGAAATCGCGCCGCTGTATGAAGAGGTTAACCTCTCGATTGATCATAACCTGCAGCTTATGGATATCATGAAGAAAGTCGCCGATAAGCATAATATGGTGGCAGTGCTGCATGAAAAACCGCTGGGAGGAGTCAACGGCTCAGGAAAGCATTTCAACTGGTCCATAGGAGATGATACCGGGGCTAACTATTTTGACCCATCGGGGTTACCGCAGGATAATATTATCTTCCTGCTGTCTCTGGGCGCTATAATGCTTGGCGTTGATAAATTCGGAGGCCTGCTTAGAAGCGCTGTTGCCGATGCCGGCAACGACCACCGCCTGGGAGCAAATGAAGCTCCGCCCGCGATAATATCGGTATATCTGGGCGAGTATCTTGAGGCATTGATGAACGAGATCGAAGGCTTGGGGAAAATCACGGATAAAAAGATATCGGAAATATGTTTGGGATTAAAAGACCTTCCGAAGGTTGCCAAGGATACATCGGACAGAAACAGAACATCGCCGCTTGCTTTCACGGGAAATAAGTTTGAGTTTAGAGCGGTCGGTTCATCGCATAATTGTGCCGAGGCGGCGACTATTCTGAATATGATCATCGCTTACGGATACAATAAGATCGCTGATAAAATGCAGAATAGCAAGAATAAAAGTGACGTAAAGAGCAAGGCGTTTAAGGTTCTGGAAAAAGTGTTCAAAGAAACCAGAAGAGTACGCTTTGAGGGCAATAACTACGATGTTAAATGGCATAAAGAGGCAGCTAAACGCGGATTGCCGAACACGAAGAATACGCCTGAGGCACTTGTGTTGTTTTTAGAAAAGGACGTAGTAAATTTGTATAAAGATCTTGGTGTTTTAAGTGAAAGAGAATTGCATTCGAAAGTTGAAATAAAACTCGAGGCTTACAATAAAACAAAAAATATCGAATTTAAAACAGCCATCAATATCGCAAAGACTTTTATTCTGCCTGCTGTGTTGAAGCAGATCGCGTTGCTCGCTGATGCGAACTCTGCCGTTAAGGCAGCCGGCGTAAAATCAGGAGCGATTGCCGCTGATATAAAGAAAATAAACAAGGTTTATGTGAATATTCAAGCCGGTATTACTGCTCTTGATAAGGAAATAGATGCTTGTGAAAAACAAGCCGCAGAATTGAAAAAGGCCAAGGCATACGCGTCTAAGGGAGTCGCGGCGCTGGATAAATTGCGTGCTGCTGTAGATGTTGCTGAGGAGCTTGTTGCCGATGAACTGTGGCCTATGGCAAAGTACCAGGAACTCCTCCTGGTATTGTAAAGTAGAGTAGATAACAGCGAATAGCAAGCAGCGCTGAAACAAAAACGCGGATGCTGCTTGCTATTTTTATATTCAAGTTTTAGGAGAAAAAACGTGATTTTAATTATCCAGCATATTGATATCGAAGGCCCGGGAATGTTTGATGAAGTGTTCTCAAGAGGAGGATACGAAGTTAAAATAATCAAGGCCTGGGAAAATAAAGAAGACTTGTTTTGCGCTATAGACGATACGGAAGCCGTGCTCTTGCTCGGCGGGCCTATGAATGTTTATGAGGAGCGAAAATATCCTTTTTTAAAACAGGAAGACAGTTTCTTGAAAGAAATAATCAAAAGAGACATTCCTATTTTAGG
>DAOVNL010000163.1 GCA_030630245.1 Candidatus Omnitrophota bacterium
AAAGGAGTGGATTTTTTTGTTACTTCTCCCGGGATTAAAAGCAATACATTTGCCCTTATTTGGGCAAGGAGAAATAAAATCGGCGTTTTCAGCGAGATAGAGTTTGCCGGCTGGTTTTGCCCCGCGCCTGTTGTTGCCGTAACCGGCAGTAACGGCAAGACTACCGTGACAGCACTGCTGGGTAAGATTTTCAGGGCATCCGGCAAGCGCGTGGTTGTCTGTGGTAATATCGGTAATCCTTTTAGCGGTGAATATTCAAGAATTAAAAAAGCCGATGTTGTTGTGCTTGAGGTAAGTTCTTTTCAGCTTGAGTATGTAAAAAGTTTTCGCCCGCGCGTAAGTGTTATTTTAAATATCACTCAAAATCATTTTGATCACCACCGGAATATGTCCGAATATATTAATGCTAAAGCAAATATTCTAAAGAAGCAGCGCAAATCAGATACAAGTATTCTCAACTTTAGTGATCCAAAAGTTTTCGCTTTGCGTAAAAAGGCTAACTCAAAGGTGTGTTTTTTAAGCATGAGCAGAAAAAATCTCAAAAATTATCTCAGAGCTTCTAACTGCGGATGTTTTTATGATAAAGAACAGGTCTACGCGGCACGGCAGGGAAGTGAGAGTAAACTTTTTAATAAGAGCGATCTTAAAATAAAGGGTGATCATAATATTGAAAACGCGATGGCGGTATTTCTTGCCGCGAAAGCAATGGAAGTTGATAAGAAAACAATTATTTTAAGCCTCAAAAAGTTTAAAGGACTGGAGCACCGTTGTGAAAAGCTAACTTGCTGTAAAGGGGTCAATTTTGTCAATGATTCTAAATCGACGACAGTTGATGCCACGCTCAAGGCGCTTTCCATGTTTAAAGACAAATCGGTTATCTTGATCTGCGGCGGACGCGATAAGGGCAGCGATTTTAAAAAAATCAGAGCCCGGATTAAAAAAAAGGCCTGCCTGCTTGTTTGTATCGGAGAGGCAAAATCAAAAATAGCCGGGGCGCTAAAGGGGGCTACGGTAATAAGAAAGGCCGAAGATTTACGGGATGCTGTTAATATTGCCCGCGGGAGGGCGAAAAAAGAAGATACGGTATTGCTTTCTCCCATGTGTGCCAGCTTTGATATGTTTGAGAGCTTCAAACAGAGGGGAAGAGTTTTTAAAAAGATTGTAAAGGGTATGTGTAAAAGATGAACTTGAGAGATACCAGAATAAATCTGGCTGCTGTTTCCATAATTCTTGTCTGTATAGGTATCGTTATGATTTACAGCACAAGCGCGATTTACGCGCTGGAAAACCAGGGAGACAGCGCTTATTATCTTAAGCGGCATCTTCTGTATGTTTTTATCGGGCTGTTTTGTGCTTTTTTCGTAATGAGAGCGGATTATCATTATCTTAGAAAAATTACCAAGCCTTTATTGCTGGTATCTTTTTTTTTGTTGATTCTGGTGCTTGTTCCGGGAATCGGCCGGCAGGTGGGAGGGGCGCGCCGCTGGTTTCGCTTTGGAGCGATCAGTTTTCAGCCGTCTGAGTTTGCAAAATTTGCTATAATCATATACGCGGCGGATTTCCTTTCCCGGAAAAAAGACGTAATTACTTCATTTCTGCGCGGCTTTTTGCCGCTGTTGCTGGTTATGGGCTCAGTATGCTTACTTATCGTTGTTCAGCCTGACCTGGGTACGGTTCTGGTAATTGTCACTATTTGTTTTTTGATGTTTTTTGTCGCGGGAGTGAAATTAACGCATATCCTTTCTCTTGTTCTGGGGTCGCTGCCGCTGCTTTATATATTAATATTCAGCGTTCCTTACCGCCGTAGAAGGATCCTTGCCTTTCTTGACCCCTGGAGCGATCCGCAGGGAACGGGATTCCAGATAATCCAATCCCTTGTAGCCATTGGTTCAGGCGGATTAGTTGGGCTTGGGCTCGGGCACGGCCGGCAGAAATTGTTGTATTTGCCGGCAGCATATACGGATTTTATTTTTTCTATTATCGGAGAGGAATTGGGTTTTATCGGTACCTCTTCGATTGTTCTGCTGATAATATTTTTTCTCCTGCAGGCGGCTAAAATAAGCTTGAAAGCAAAGGATTCTTTCGGACAGCTTTTGAGTTTTGGCCTTATATCCTGTCTTATTATTGAGGTGGTTGTGAATATGGGCGTGGCCATAAGTATTTTTCCCACAAAAGGCCTGCCGTTCCCGTTCATAAGTTACGGAGGAACCTCGCTTGTATTTAATATGATTTATGTCGGTATAATCCTAAATGTTGGAAGGGCTAAATGAAATTTTTGATCTGTGCCGCCGGATCCGGCGGTCATATTTATCCCGCGTTAAGTCTCTCAAATGAGTTGAAGCGCAAAGACGAAAGCGCGCAAATCGTATTCTTAAGCAGCAAAAAAAGTATAGATAAACAAATTTTTGAAAGAACGCAGGACAGGGTTGTTGGTTTTGACTTTATCCCGCCGCAAAGGAAAACAGGCGTGAATACTGTTAAATTTTGCTTGAAGAATCTGTATTTTTTGTTAAAATTTAGTAAGGAGGGTATAAGAGTATTTTTTTTGATTCAAGCGTTTAAACCTGATTTGGTAATAGGTTTTGGAGGTATCGGCTCTGCAGCCGCGATTATTAGCGCGAAACTCTTAAACATTCCTTCTTTGATCCATGAGCAAAATGTAGTCCCGGGATTGGCCAATCGCCTGCTGGGACGGTTAACGTCTAAAGTCGCCACTGGTTTTCAAAAAAGCAATATATATTTTAAAAACAGGGATGTTGTTTTTACCGGCAATCCTATACGTTGTGATTTACAAAGATCAGACAGTGCGCAAGCGCGCGGAACTCTGGACTTAAACATTAAAAAGTTTACAATCCTTGTTCTGGGAGGTTCTCAGGGCTCTGTTTTTATTAATGATTGTTTTATTAAGGCGCTCAATGGCCTAACTGAAGAAAAACGCGGTAGATTACAGGTTATCCATTGCTGCGGAAACAGGGATTTTATAGCGGTTAAAAAGAAATACGAGGATATTAAAATACAGGCAAGAGTGTTTTCTTTCTGCACCCTAATGAGCAGCGCTTATAATGCGGCGGATTTGATTATTGGACGCTCCGGAGCAGGAACCTTGAATGAGATCTGTTTTTTTGGTAAAGCTTCAATATTGATCCCTTATCCGTACGCGCAGGCGCACCAAAACGCGAATGCTGAATTTATGCGGGAAGCTCAATCGTCAACTCTTGTCAAACAGGATGCTTTGGCCTGCAGTCACATTACTTCTTTGATTGATGTGTGTATGGACCAGCCTGTTTTGCTTGAATGTATGGCGCAAAAAAGCCGGCAGAT
>DAOVNL010000157.1 GCA_030630245.1 Candidatus Omnitrophota bacterium
ATTTATTACCGCTCACATTGACCTCTAAAACAGGAATATCTTTGTTTAGGGTTCGATAAAATGCCGCCAACGGCTTTTTTTGTTTCATAGCAATCTTAGCATGGGCCAGGTCAAAGATAAAACCAACATATTTTTCCAAATCTGTCCTTCCTCCCCGGGCAAGCGCTTCATATATTTTTTGATATACGATATTAACATGTTCGGGGGTATGCCAGACAATTTCCGAAGCATCTTTAATATGATAACTATTCTCCAGTCCCAATTTTATCCCTTTTGACGCGGAATAAATAACTAATTTTGTTACTTTCTCTATAAAATAATCATCTAATTCATCAAGCTGAATGGTAATGACCTGAGCGCGAATATCCGCGGCAAAATCAATGAATTCTTTCATTTTCTCAAGATTAGCGTTTTCACGCAGGTCCATGACAGGCAGATGAACCGTAACAAATTTGTCCAGCAATTGTGGTTTTAAATAATTCTGTACCCATTCTGGATCTAACTCTGTTGGTGATTTAAGCCCTTTCTCCGGATAAAATGACAACTCAACAGCAGAAAAATTATTGTCATGGGTTATATCGATAATGTCTTCAATTCGCCACCTCCTTGCTGTATGTGTTCCTATGAGGAAATCACTTTTCATCATTAGAACAAAATATTTTTCCGCTGCTATTTTCATATCTGTCTTCTCTGCTGAGAGGTAAACGTTTTCTACTAATTGGGGATATATCTGGTTATTCTCATCTTTATAGTAAGAATCAATAATATCTTTAAGTTTCTTAAGTTTCTTATAAAGGCCATCCCATCCCTCATTTTTTAATCTGCTGACACGGGCATGCCAATCATCATCTTTAGGATCCGGATATGGCTCAATAAAAAATCCGTTCCCTTTACCTGTTTGCGGATTAAATTCCTCCACATATTCTAACGACCAGCCTGTAGGACTCACTACAGGGATCGCTCCGCTAAACAAGCCACACATACCACTAGTCCCGCATGCTTCTAATAATCTTTCCGGTGAATAAAGCCATACATCCGCGCATTGCAATAATCGCCTATCTAAATCCAGGTCATAACCCGGTAAAAAGATAACTTTGCCAAAATGCTTTTTTGACAATTCTACCACATTTCGTACCCACTCTTTCCCTACTTCATCATTCGGATGAGAAATCCCGGCAAAAACAAGCGCGTACCCAAGGTCATTAACTATACGTTCAATACCCGATGCCTCAAGTAATGGGTAATCCATTTTATATTTTGTAAAGCGGCGTCCATAACTAAGCCAGGGACGATTCTGAATAAGATCTGTTAATATCATCTCTATCCGTTGTATTTTCTTAAAAGCATTATGTAAAGACATATGCTCAGGCGCCGGTAATCGATATTTCTTTAATATCTCACGAAGATTTGCTTCGGATATATCATCATTTTGTGAAACTATTACTGCCGCAACCGCTTCCCCAACATGCTGCATTGCAAGAGCAATGTTTTTATTTATATCCGTTTCTGAACGCTGCTGCGACCTTAACTGCTTCCGTAGCGGTTGAACAAGCTCCGGCCATGTGTCACCGATCGCGTACCAGATAAGCTGTTTGCGTAATATTTCTTTCATTTGCTGTTCTTTTATTATTTTTTTTCGCTCAACAATAATCTGTCCTAAACGGGTTTTCTTGACTTTCGCTTCGTTTTCGATTCTTTCCTTGTTTAATAAGGCAGGCTGATACACCCATCCATCAACACCATTGGTAATCGGCTCAATTTTGTCTGCAAACCACGGTCTTTCCGGATACATGCGCCTGACCATTGCCTTGAGAACATCGTTGAACTCCTGGCCAACGGCAGCTACTTTTCTACTCATCCGAAAGAGAATTTTTGTCATATCTATAAACGTTTTGCTTTCATCCAATATTACATATTCCCATTCCGGGCCTAAATCATAAAAATATTTATGTAATAATTCTGTATGGTACTTTGGTAATCCCGCCTCTACCGGTGTATGCATAACACCGGTAATCTTTACATCACACAATGATTTACTCTCTTTCGCGTAAACCGCGGGCAACGCGGCGCTTCCTTCATTTAAATGGAAGTATTTCGGTGTGATTCCCAATTCTTCCAAAGCCTTTACCCCTGCTTTACCCAATAGAATAGACTGCCGTAAACGCTCTTCAGAATGCGTTTCCCCCAGATATAACACACTGGTAATATCATGGTTATCCAATAATAGTGTATACACTTCTCCTGTTTGCGTTGTTCGTTTCGCCCACCATAATTTTGTCTTTAAATACTCTCCCTGAAGCATCTCGATTTCCACGGTTTTCTGCTTACCGGTTTCATCAACTATCGGAATTAAAACTCCCCGTTTTTGTAAATCGTCACGGTCAATAGGAACCTTGCGGACAATTGGGTGTCCCAGTTCGCTAAGCGACTGTACCATAACATAATTATAAAGAAGTCCGACTCCCATCACCTTTTTGCCGTTATCTCTCAGGCGTGCGAGCAAATCCCCCATATACCGGCCTAATCCTCCTATACGCTGTCCGGTTAACTCTGCTCTTAATATTTTATTCTTTTCGTCTTTGACAAAAAATGAATTCTCCAGGCTAAACATTGCCGCCTCGGCATTTGCCAATTCATTTTGGATAGTTTGTCCAAGGCTTTCCCGATCAAATCGCTGAATATCTTCTGCGTTATTGACAACAATAAAACTTCTTTCCAATAACGGCATGCTGATTGATATTTCCGGGGCAAGTGTTGCCTGAGCGGGAAAGCTTTTCGCTTCTACCGGTTTAACAGCAGCCAACCCGATAGCATTAATAAAAAACATTAGAATGAGAACAATCACAAAAATCTTATTTTTCATCTGCTTTTCTTTCGCTTTTTTTATGTATCCGGCTTATTACGTAAGAGATAAGATGATAATATAGCTTTACAAAAGATATAAAAGTGTACCTTATGTTTTACAATCTCGCAACGGGAATCTTGAAAAATATAAAATGAGCCCGAAAACAAACCATGCAATAATACATTGTTGTTAATGCTCGGTAATAAGGTAACTTTTTTGAAATAATAAAATATAGACTTTTATAAAATAATGTTTTTTGTTATTCTGAGCCGTAGGTGAAGAATCTCATGTTTCATCTTACTTTGAGATTCTCCGGCCGCTTAGCTCCCTTTAGAATGACAATAAGATTTAAATGACCTATTTTGAAGGAATACGAATGTGCCAAAGCAACAAAACAAGGCCACTTTAACTTTTAATTCAATGAGACTTAGAGCTTTTACCAGTGTAGCTGAGAAAAACTCTGTAGTCGAATTGACCCTGAGCGACCGAAGGGAGTCGAAGGGTCTCGGGTTTAATTCCCCGCAACTTGCTGCG
>DAOVNL010000068.1 GCA_030630245.1 Candidatus Omnitrophota bacterium
ATTCAAGCAATTTGAAAACCGGCTATTTCCGGAATAAAGTACGCCTTGAAATAATTCCTATGATTGCAAAATACAGCCCCCATATAAAAGAGAGCATTTTTAGAATAGGAGAAACAGCAAAACAGGCTGATGGCATCTTGGAGGAAAAGGTAAAAAGGATTTATCCCAAAGTTGTAACTATCAAAAAGGAAAAGGTGTTTTGTGTAAATAAAAAGTTGTTTTTAAAATTACCGCTTGTTTTGCGCAGTGGAGTTATCCGTAAAGCCATCAGCGGCCTAAAAGGCGATTTAAACGGCATAGATTTTAAGCATGTTCAAATTGCCGATGATTTTATTCGCAAGATTGATTTAAAAGGTAAACATCTTGATCTGCCTAAAGCTGTTTTTGTTGAAAAGTCCAGAGAGTTTGTTTGCTTTCAGGAAAAAAACAAAAAGGCTGCTCGATCATTTAAAATGGGTTCCCGTATGTTGTATTTGGATAAGGAGCTTAAGATCCCCAAATTAAATCTTTGCCTTAAGGCTTCTTTAGTAAAAAAGGCAAAAGAAGAGAAAAATTTTAAAAAACATTCGGCTATGTTGGAATATTTTGACTTTGATAAAATGAACTTTCCTTTAGAAGTACGCTCAAGAAAGTCCGGAGACTTGTTTCATCCTCTGGGGGGAAAGGGTAAAAAGAAGCTGAAAAAATTTTTTATTGATCAAAAGATTGAAGATAAGCAAAAGGATTGTACGGGATTGGTTATCTGCGGCGGGATTATTGCCTGGGTTGCCGGTTTGCGCTTAGGCGATCCTTTTAAGGTTACGAATAAAACAAAGCGGATTGTTAAGATACAGGCAAAAAGGCTGAAGTAGATATCCCGGCACAGAATTCCTACTCCTCCCGAATTCCGTAATAGTTTATTTTAGGCTTGCCGTCGCGGTTTATTTGAGAAGGATTTACATCATTGTAGTGAGGTTTGTCCTTTCTTGAATAACTGATCAGGCACTTTACATACTTGTTGTTTATCTTTCCTTTTTTTGACTCCTCTAATAAAAGATCCAAAGCGGCTCTAACTGTAAAAGGTTCGCTGCGGTAAGGGCGGCGGCTTATTAACGCGTCAAAGATATCACAGGGAATTATTGTTTGAACGTAATTGTTGATCTGTTCTATGCCTAAAGGATAACCGCTTCCATCAAGTTTCTCATGATGGCATAATGCTGCTTTTGCTACAAATGATTTGGTGGTATTAAGATAATGCGAAACGAGTAAATGGTCTATCCATGGATGAGTTTGTATGATCTTGAATTCCTCATGTGTAAGCGGTTTGTCTTTTTCGAGTATCTCAGCAGGAAGACGGGATTTGCCGATATCATGGACAAGGCCAATCTTTGCGATCCGGTAGGGATCAAATTCCTCATTGGTTAGATCAAGGCATATTTTAATGGAAAGCGCCGCAACTACCAATATATGATTATAAATATCAGGCTGATTGATTTTTAGATTTTCAAGCTCCCGGATCATTAATTCCGCGAATGATGTATTGGTGAGAATATCAATAACCTTTTCGGTATTTTCTTTGTCGGCAAATATCACTTTGTAAATTCCTGAATCTATTTTTTTAATGAAATCCTCGATGATTTTTGTTTGTGAGAGGAAGACCTGAGAAGAATTTATTTTGTTTTGTTCGATTACTTCTTCAATAATTTTTTCAGAAATCTCCTGGCTGGTTTTAACAAGAAGGTTTCCTTCAATATCATATACAATTTTAGGCCAGTGAGTACAAAGCATTATTAACTCCATCTTTTAAAAAGAATTAAGTAAGACGGTAAAAATAAAATTATCTCCAACTTGTTTCCAAATTTAAAGATAATAGTAAATATACTTTGTTAATTAAGTATAGCATTAAAACGAAAAAATTGCAAACACAAACTCAGGAAAAAAATACTGCAACATGTTAATAATAAAAAAGATAGGCTAAAAAATAAATCGTTTTCACGCTGAACCTATAGGTATTCTCAGGCCTGATTCGTCAAGTAGCCGGTGAGTTACGGGGGGATAACTATGTTTAAAAAATATCGCGTAGTGTTTTAAACAGCTAAAGAGAATCTATTTCGCGTGAAAATATGATAGCCCCTTCATTCACTCACCGATTACGGTTTGGGAGCCAGGATTGGGAGCCATTTTTCTTGACACAATAATTTATAAGTTATATAATTGTATAACTTAAATGAAAATCCTAAAAATTACTCAACTCATTGCTTAGACATATGTTAAACCTATAATTTGATTTGTAAAAAAAGAGGTTCCCATAATGATCGATGAACTAATGCAGCAGCGAATAAAGAAGCTTGAGGATTTAAAAAATGAAGGTATTTGCCTTTATGGCGGGCGTTTTCCTAAGAAACATACAGCGTTATGGATAAAGGAAAATTTTAAGGAAAACCTGGAAGTAAGCTCCGCGGGGAGGATAGTAGCTCTCCGGGCTCACGGCAAAAGCATATTCGGCGATATAAAAGATAATAGCGGAAAAGTTCAGTTTTATATTAAAAAGGATACTGTCGGAGAAGAAAAATTCGCTTTTCTTAAAAAGCTTGATGTGGGAGATATCATCGGCTTAAGCGGAGAACTTTTTATGACGCGTACAAATGAGGCGACCATTCTTGCAAAAGGAGTGGAATTGCTTTCAAAAGGTATGCGTCCTTTGCCTGAGAAATGGCATGGGCTCAAAGATGTTGAGCTTAGATACCGCAAGCGTTATCTGGATTTAATCGCGAACGAAAAAGTTAAAGATGTTTTTTTTACAAGAAGCCGAATAATTAAGGAGATCCGTAAGTTTCTCGACGATAGAGATTATTTAGAGGTTGAAACTCCCATGCTGCATTCCCTTGCCGGGGGGGCGGCCGGAAAGCCGTTTAAAACACATCTTGAGGCTTTGAACATGGATTTGTTTTTGCGCATTGCTCCGGAATTATATCTTAAAAAACTTCTTGTGGGCGGCCTTGAAAAAGTTTACGAAATAAACCGCAGCTTTCGCAATGAAGGGCTTTCCACAAAGCATAACCCTGAGTTTACCATGCTTGAGGTATACACTGCCTATGCGGACTATAAAGACATGATGGAGCTTGTTAAGGGCATTATTATGCATATTGCTGATAATGTGTTGAAAAAAAAAGAACTTGTCTTTCACTCCCAGACTATAGACCTGAGCAATTGGGAAGAGGTTTCTTTTGCCAAACTTATGCGGGATAATTTTGATATTAATCCGGATGATACTGAAAACTTATGGCTTGAAAAGCTTAAGAAAAAAGGCGTAAAAGCGGAATTAAAGGAGGGCAAGATCAGCCGGACATTTATACTGAATCTCGTCAGTGATTTAATTGAACAAAAACTGCAGACCAATCATCCGGTTTTTATTACCGATATATATACAGAACTTTGTCCTCTGGCAAAAAAGAAAAAGGATGATCCGCTGCTTAGTGAGCGTTTTGAACTTTTTATGGGAGGAATGGAAGTTGCCAATGCTTATTCTGAACTTAATGACCCCAGGGAGCAGCGGGAACGCTTTCTGTCGCAGGATAGTGATGAGGGAGTCTCAAATATTGACGAGGGTTTTGTCGAGGCGCTTGAGTACGGCATGCCGCCCGCGGGCGGATTAGGAATAGGGATCGACCGGCTGGTAATGCTTTTTACCAACCAGTCTTCGATAAAAGATGTGATACTCTTTCCCCAGCTAAAACCGGAGCTTCAGGATTCTGCCGCGGATCAAGAGCGGAATTTACGCGATAGTGGTTCTGAAAAAAGTTGATTATTGGGTGAGCATTTTATTATCAAATAGGTAAAATGCCTTGTTTTTTTACTGATGGTAAATATATGTCTTATGAATTTAAAATCGCATTTAAATATCTTTTTAGCCGCAGTAAAGAGCGGTTTATTTCGGTTATCAGCCTGATCTCTGTAGTAGGTGTTGCCACAGGTGTCGCGACATTGATCATTGTCATAGGTGTAATGAGCGGTTTTGATCATGAATTGCGGGATAGGATCATCGGCACGAGCAGCCATATCCTTGTTGATAAGCTTGGGGGCATTGATGATGTAACTCCTGTTATTGAGGGTATCAAGGAAGTCGATGGTGTTGTTGCTTGTGCTCCTTTTGTTACCACTCAAGGCTTACTTCTTGCGCAGGATCAAATGGTTTCTGTTGTCGTGCGCGGAGTTGACGAAGACCTGGAAGCTCAGGTTACCCAGGTAAACCAATTTATAAAAAAAGGAACCCTTGATTTAAAAAGCGGCGACAATATTATTATTGGAAAAATATTAGCCCGGAAGCTGTTCATTAAAGTCGGGGATCAGATCAGCCTGATCTCAGCCGGCAAACTGAAGAAAAATAAGCTTACTAAGGTAAGGGAGAATACTTTTTCGGTCGCGGGAATTTTTTCAAGTGAAATGTATGATTACGATACCGGGGTGGTTTTTATCTCTCTTGAAAAAGCCAGGGTTTTTGCCGATAATCCGATTCTGGCAAGCGGTATCAGCGTTAAAATAAAAGATATTGATGCGGCTGAGGCGGTTAAAAAGCAGATACAAAAGAAACTGGGTTTTCCTTACTTTACGCGGACATGGATGGATTTAAACAGAAATCTGTTCAACGCGTTAAAGCTTGAGAAAACGGCGATGTTTGTAATTCTGGCATTGATTGTTCTGGTTGCCTCACTGAATATTGCCAGTTCTTTGATCATGCTGGTCATGGAAAAAACAAAAGATATCGGAATACTTAGAGCAATCGGGGCATCAACTGCTAGTATAAAAATCATTTTTACCGTGGTCGGCCTGTCTATTGGTTTGATCGGAACAATACTCGGAACCGCGGGTGGATTGTTCATGGCGTATATCCTCAAGACTTATAAATTTATATCATTGCCGGAAGATATATATTACATTAATACATTACCGGTCAAGATCCAGACAGCTGAAGTTGTCTGGATAACAGCTGCTGCGATGTGCATCACGCTGCTGGCTACTTTTTATCCGGCTTATCAGGCATCAAGGCTTAATACAGTAGAGGCATTACGTTACGAATGATATTACAGGCAAAAGGATTACATAAATATTATAAAAACCAGGAAGCTGAACTTCATGTGATAAAGGGTGTAAATCTTTCTGTCCGGAAAAGTGAATTTCTGAGCTTGTTCGGGGCCTCCGGCGCCGGGAAATCCACCTTGCTGCATTTGTTGAGCGGGCTGGATATACCATCTGACGGAGAGGTATTGCTTAATAAGCAAAATCTTTATACAATAAGAGATAAAGATAGGGCGCTTATTCGCAACCGCGATATCGGTTTTGTTTTTCAATTTTATCATCTATTGCCTGAGTTCAGCGCTTTAGAAAATGTTATGCTTCCGGCGCTGATCAAGAGGGGGAATTTTTCTAAAATAAAAACAAAAGCCTGTGAATTGTTGAAAACTGTTGGATTGGAGGCAAGGATTACGCATCATCCTTCAGCGTTATCAGGGGGAGAGCAGCAAAGGGTTGCTATTGCCAGAGC
>DAOVNL010000152.1 GCA_030630245.1 Candidatus Omnitrophota bacterium
CATCAGCTTTTTTTGCTCTTGGGTTCATATATACTCCAAAAGTATTTCTCCGCTTAGAGTTGTCGATAACTTTGCCGTGTTGTCTTTGTTATTGCTGATAAAAAAAACAGCAGCGGATATAGCCCCGGTTTGCTTGAAAATTATTTCCTGCTTTTCTATTGGATGACCAGGCGAAAAAAAGAACATGCTCTTAGGAAGAGTTCGGGGCCTGAGCAAAGAATCTTTAACTACGAAGAATTCATCCGGAGTTTTATTAGAACTTCGCAAAACCGAATATGAGTTTTGGGAAAAATCAATCACTAATTTGTAGGTTTTATTCTCCGAAATTGAGGTTCTTTTCAATAGTTCGCACATTGCCTTGAGCTGAGCGGCCTTGTTCCTCAAGTAAAAATTGCCGGCTGTTTTGGACAACATTGGTATGCTGAGTGAAAAAAATACGCAGATTATGACTATGACGCAGAGCAGTTCTATTAAAGTAAATCCTCTGGTTTGCGTTTGCGGCCTGCGATCCGCAGCATTTCTCATGCCGATCATCAGTCCTCCCAATTCCCGATATCGTCGTTTCCGCCCTCACTGCCGTCTTTGCCTACAGAAAAAAGGTCATAATCCTCAGTGTTGTTAACACCGGGATAAATATAACGGTATTGATTGCCCCATGGATCGACCGGTCTTTTCTTAAGATAAGGGCCGTTCCAGTTTTTTGCCAGGGGCTGCGTTGAGGGTTTTTCTACCAGGGCATTGAGTCCCTGCTGGGTTGAGGGGTATACCCCGTTATCAAGTTCGTAAAGGTCAAGAGCTAAAGGTATGTTCGATAAAATATCGGCTTTAACGGCTGTATTACGCGCTTGTTCAGCCCGGCCGGCTAAACGAGGTATAACAAGAGCCGCGAGAGTGCCTATAATTATTACCACTAGCATTAATTCGATCAGGGTAAATCCTTTGTTTTTCATTATTCTCCTTTTTTGTGTTATTGAATCAGGAAATTCATCTGAAAAATTGGCAGCAGAATCGCCATTACAATAATCGCTATGATAATCCCTAAACTAAGTATTAAAGCCGGTTCAAGCATGAACAGCAATGTTTCAATTAATCCGGAAGATTCACTTTCGTTCATCTGGGCGATCCGAAAAAGCATTTCGTCAAGTCTTCCGCTTTCCTCACCTACGCCGATCAGATCAAGCGTATTCTTATCAAATATATTGCTGTCCTTTAAAGCAGCGCTTATGTGCTGTCCCTTGGTAACCTGAGTGTACACGTGCTTGATCTCTTGAGCAAACACAAGGTTAGTTGCTATTTCAGAGGTGATCTTCAAAGAGTTTATAATAGGTACGCCGTTTTCGATCAGGCTTCCCAGCGTTCTGGCAAAACGGGCGATCTGAATTTTTAAAACAATATTTTTAACTAAAGGGATTTTCAGTTTAAAACCGTCAAAAAGGAACCTTCCCTTTTTTGTCCTTAATTGCTTTTGGACAAAGAAAACAGCAAAACCGGCTATTGTACCCATAAGCAGCCAGTAATTTTTTAAAAATTTGCTTGTGTTTATAAGCAGCTGGGTCAGGAGCGGAAGCTGCTGGCCCAGATCTTCGAACAGGGTGATGAATTTCGGCAGAACAAATGTTGTTAACACCAGCAATGTGATCACACCTACGCTTAAAAGCAGAACCGGATAAGCAAGCGCCGAACGTATTCTGTTAGTAAAAGCGATATCGCGTTCTTTGAGATCGGCAATTTTTGCTACGCATTCAGAAAGCGTTCCCGTAGTCTCCGCGGATTTTATCATGTTGATTTCAAAGGTGGTGAATACATCAGGATAAAATGAAAGCGCCTCAGAAAATGTCTTTCCCTTCTGAAGCTTTTCCTTTAGATCCAGCACGATTAAGCGCAGTCTTGGATTATGTGATTGAGAACTAATGTTACTTAGCGATTTTACGATAGGGAGTCCGGCAACATTTAGGTTTGCAAGCTGTCTTAAAAAAATATAGATGTCTTTTGAGGTTATTTTTTTAGAGAGCGGGAATTTTCTGATACTCTCCCCGGATTTTGCTTTTAAAGACAGGGGATGATAATTAAGCAGCAAAAGCTTGTTTATCGCGGCTTTTTCGCTTTCCGCTTCAATCGTTCCGCTGCGGAACGCGTCCGGTTTAAGCTTGGCTTTATATGTGTATATCGGCATGGTAATTGACACTTTTTTTTGGTTACCAGCAGTTACAAACAGTTAATATGGGTTACTAATAGTTACTTCAAAAAATCAATGTCAACATTTTCTCAGTTTTTACTTTTTACTTTTTCCTTGTATTTTTATTCACTGTCCTGCTGGGTTACGCGCATTACTTCCTCGGGTGTGGTTATCCCGCTGACTACCTTTTCCCAACCGCTTAGGCGCAGTGTTTTCATTCCCTTAACTATGGCTTTTTGCTTGATCATATTAGAGGGTTTGTGATCAAGGATCATTTTCTTAACCATATCATTGATGTTAAGTATTTCGAATATAGCTGTTCTGCCCATGTATCCGGTAAATTTGCAGTTCTCGCATCCGTTTCCTTTGTATAGACTCTTTCCCTCGAATTTGTCCCTGTGTATGCCGAATTCATTCATTAACTCATCATGCGGCTTATACGATTCTTTGCAGGCAGAGCAAATTACCCGCACCAATCGCTGGGCAATTACGCAGTTTAGAGAGCTGGCCACAAGGTAGGGTTCAATTCCCATATCAAGCAGTCTGGTAATAGCACCGGGAGCGTCATTTGTATGCAGTGTGCTGAAAACAAGATGGCCGGTCAAAGCGGTACGGATCGACAGCTCAGCGGTTTCAAGGTCTCTGATTTCTCCGACCATCATTATGTCCGGATCATGGCGCAGCATGGAACGCAGGCCGTTGGCAAAAGATAAATTGATCTTTGGATGGACCTGAATTTGAGTAATGCCGTGAAGTTTATACTCAATAGGGTCCTCAATGGTAATGATCTTTCTTTCCATGGCGTTAATTTTGTTTAAACAGGAATAAAGCGTGGTAGTTTTTCCGCTTCCGGTAGGCCCGGTAACAAGAATTATGCCGTGCGGCTTTTTGATCATGGTATTGAGCATCTCCAGCCCCTGCGTGTCCAGTCCCAACTCAGAAGGAGTGAAAAATATCTGCTTTCTTGATAATATCCTTATCTCAACGCTTTCTCCGAAAGCAGTAGGCAGGATCGAGACTCTAAAATCAAAATCTTCATTATCTATTCTGATCTGTATTCTTCCGTCCTGGGGCAGACGCTTTTCCGCGATATCCAACTCAGCCATTATCTTCATGCGCACAATTATAGATGATTGAAAGTGGTGAATAGCAACCGGCACAGGCACATCGTAAAGTAACCCGTCTATACGGTAACGCACCCTAAGGTTGTCCTCGAACGGCTCTATATGTATATCCGTAGCCCTTTCTCTTACTGCCTGCTGAATCACCTGATCGAGAAATTTAATTACCGAAGGGTCCTCTGAGCCGGCTTCAAGCTGACTTTCGGCATC
>DAOVNL010000182.1 GCA_030630245.1 Candidatus Omnitrophota bacterium
AATCGGCGGGACAGGCATGTAAAATAAGCTAATTAAAGCTGCCAAAACAGATTTTCTTCATCTGTTTCGCGTGAAGATAGGACATACCCCCATTGACTCACTGATTATTATCCCGGATATTTTATCATGGTGTTGTAGTGAAAACACGAAGCTTGTTGCAGATGTACCCATGCGGGCACAGGCAAAGTTTGCGACTGAAGAACTCGCGGGCATATCCTCTGCGATATGTTGAGGACTTAGACGGAGCAAAACGCGGCGAGATACGTGTTTGCACTAGACAATATGGTGAAAAATTCGGGAGAGGGCAGGGATTTTTTCTAAGATTGCGTTGTGTTTTTATTTATGTTACAATAAAATTTCTTGGAGGAAAATTATGCATGAAGAATTAAAAGAAAAATATACTGCGATTTTTGACAAATTCGAACAACTCAGGGGGTATCTTTGACCTTGAGACTAAACTCTCTCAAATTAATTCCTTAGAGCAGAAAATGGCCCAGCAAGATTTCTGGAACGATCAGGAAGAAGCGAATAAGATCATCCAGGAATTAAAGAATATAAAACGCCAGGCAGAGCCTATCCAAAAAGCAGAATCAGACGTTAAAAATATCGGAGAACTTATAGAACTCGTAGAGGCTGATGACGCTGAGACTTTAAACCAGATCAAATCTGAACTTACTGATCTTGAAAAATCAGTTGATAAGCTGGAGATCGATTTATTGCTTTCTGCAAAGGAAGACCGCGCCAATGCATTCTTAAGCATTCATGCCGGAGCAGGCGGTACTGAGTCTTGTGACTGGACGGGCATGCTTCTGCGTATGTATAACCGCTGGGCGGAAAATAATAAGTTCGGGGTGGATAATATTGACTTGCTCCCGGGCGAAGAAGCGGGTGTTAAAAGTGTAACAATATTGATCAAAGGAGTTTTTGCTTACGGCAAGCTTAAAGGCGAAAACGGGGTACACCGTCTGGTAAGGATTTCTCCTTTTGATTCTAATAAACGCAGACATACATCATTTGCCTCTGTAGAGGTTATCCCGGAAATTGACCATGATATCAATATAGAAATAAAGGAAGAGGATCTGCGAGTTGATGTGTACCGTGCCAGCGGCGCGGGAGGCCAGCATGTAAATACAACCGATTCCGCTGTGCGTATTACTTATATACCTACAGGCATTGTTGTTCAATGCCAGAACGAACGTTCACAGATCAAAAACAGGGCCATAGCCATGAAAATGCTGAAATCCAAACTCTATGAGGTTGAGTTAAAGCAAAGGCAGGAAGAGGCAGAGAAACAGCATCAGCAGAAGAAAAAAATAGAATGGGGCAGCCAGATCCGCTCTTATGTTATGCATCCGTACAGCATGATAAAAGACCACCGCACAGGAGTAGAGACAGGAAACGTGCCTGCTGTTATGGATGGAAAACTGGACGATTTTTTAGAGGGATTTCTTAAGTGGAAAGTGAAAGAATAATTGTAGGGGCGATCCGATGTGATCGCCCATTAAAAAATAACATAAATAAAATATAGAAAAGGGCGAAAACAGGGTTTCGCCCCTATGAAAAATTTCAAATTAATATATTTTCTATGAATGATTTATTTGAAGACAAACACATATACAGCGTAACTGAGCTGACAAAAGATATCCGGGAGATTCTAACTGATAGTTTTCCTAATGTCTGGGTTAAAGGAGAGATCTCGACATTGCGCCTGCCGCAGTCAGGGCATATGTATTTTACGCTTAAGGATAAAAACGCGCAGCTGAGGTGCGTATTTTTCCGCGGTGCTAATATGAGATTGAAGTTTAAGCTTGAAGAAGGCATGGAATGTATCCTGCTGGGGCGGATCAGTGTTTACGATCAATCCGGGCAGTATCAATTATATGTGGAATCCGTCGAGCCTGTGGGCAAGGGAGCGATGCTGCAGGCATTTGAGCAGTTGAAAAAAAAGCTTGAGGCAGAGGGGTTATTTGATAAAAGCAGAAAACGCGAAATTCCTTTTTTACCGAAAAAAATCGGGATAGTTACATCTTCAACCGGCGCGGCAATACGCGATATTCTTAATATTATCGACCGCAGGTATGCTAATGCGCATATTATTATCAGGCCATGCCTTGTGCAGGGCAAAACCGCGGCGGCAGATATCGCGCAAGGGATAAATGACCTGAACGATTATAAGGAAATTGATGTTATTATTGTCGGCAGAGGGGGCGGAAGCCTTGAAGATTTATGGGCTTTTAATGAAGAGCCGGTTGCCCGGGCGGTTTATAACTCTAAAATCCCCGTAATCTCGGCTGTGGGACATGAGATAGACTTTACTATCTGTGATTTTGTCGCTGATTTAAGAGCGCCTACGCCCTCAGCGGCAGCTGAACTTGTAGTGCGGGAAAAAGAGCAGATAGTTGATACTCTGAATGCAATGCAGGCGAGAATAACCGAAACGATAATGCAGAAAATCAGGCTGGGGAAAATGCGCTTTGAAAGACTTACCGAAAGCTATGCAATGCGCAGGCCCCAGATTATCGTAGAGCGTTACCAGCAGAACCTTGATAATCTGCAAATGCTTTTATCTTCACGCGTTGAGCATCTTTTGAAGGAAAAACAAGGGTTGTTAAAGCAGATAAGCGCAAGGCTTGTTAATCTTAATCCTCTGGCTATATTATCAAGAGGTTATAGTGTTACATATTTAACCCCTGAGCGAAAAGTTCTTAAAAGTACTAAAGGTTTGAAAAAAGGGGATATTTTAGAGACAAAACTGCACAAAGGTGTTATTATAAGTCAGATTAAGGAGACTCATACATGAAAGAACTTTCTTTTGAACAGGCTTTAAAAAAACTTGAAAGAATAGCCGGAGAATTAGAAGGTGATGATGTTTCTCTTGATATATCTTTAAAGCATTATGAAGAGGGCATGAAATTGATCAGTATTTGCAATAAAAGACTGCAGGAGGCAAAGAAAAAAGTCGAAGTGCTGGTTAAAGAAGAGGGGAAGAAATTTCAGCTGAGCTCTTTTGATGAAGAAAATATTGATGAGTAGAATAAGTTTATAAAAAGAAG
>DAOVNL010000184.1 GCA_030630245.1 Candidatus Omnitrophota bacterium
TAACTGCTTCATTTACTAATTCTGAAATAGTATGCTCTGTCTCTGTTGCTTTTAAACGCAGGGCATGATGCAGGGCGGAATTTAAGTATATAGTTGCTCTTTTAGTATTGGTTTTCACAATATCACCTCCATTAAAAGTATAACATCTTAACGTTTTAACGTCAAATTTTTTATCTTTTTGCTTAAAGTTTATCTACTTGTTTTTTTATGGATGAGGCGATCTCTTTGCCGATATTAGGAACTTTTTGCAGTTTACTGAGGGGGGCATCTTTTAACTGTTTAATACCGCGATAACCCTTGCTGAACAAGCTGCGGGCGCGCATTCTTCCTACTCCTCTTAAGTTTACAAGCTCGATAAGCTCAGGCTTGATACCGTAGCGCACCTGAGCTCTCAGATCGTGCAGAGGCTTTAATCCGGGGATCTTAAATAATTTAGCGATTTCAATAGTTGAATAAAGCAGCCAGTTTGCCGTATCCATAAAACGGTGAATGTCTCCCGGCCCAACCCCGAAAAACTCACACACAAGCTCTTCTTTTTCTTCCTGCATCCAGCGGCTGATCATGAAAATAGTTTTGATTTTAGCTAAATGTGAGGTGTAATCGGCACTTAGCGGTAAGGGGAGTTCAAAATCCGCGGAATGCATGTTGGCAAAGGGAACAACTTTCTCGATGTCGGACTTGTTAAAAGCCAGTGTGAACATATCCGGCACAGAGGTGATAAGATACAGTACGGTAAGCGGGTGAAGCTGCATGTCAGTGTCTTTGAGGCAGTCCCTGATGATCACCGCACTTATAGGATCAATATATAACCGGCTGATCCTTGTGCCGAAAGCAGTGGGCATAAGTTTGTCATCCCTGCTTTTTATCATGCCTTCTCTTTCAAGAAACTCAAGCAGTTCAATTACCATGCCGCTCAGGTCATAGTGCTTTTCAAGATAGGAGAAAAAGGTTTTGCTAATAAATTCAAAAGCGCTTTTACGGCTTGTGATAAATCCGGTTACAATAGAAGCCAGTAAATGCACTCTTAGGGCGCTTTCATTGCCGAGGTGAGACTGTATAGGTTCTGTGTCAGCGAAAATAAAATTTGTGAACAGATCGCCTTGCTCCTGCTTGTTTTTTGAATACAGGATTGCCTCCCCGAATTTGTCATATTTAGGCCTGCCGGCGCGGCCGCTCATCTGCTTATACTCCATTACGCTTACCGGTTTCATGCCCGCGCCTGATACATAGCGGTAAAGTCCGCGGATGATTGTTCGTCTGGAAGGGAGATTAACCCCAACTGCTAAGGTAGGAGTGGCGCAGATTACCTTAATGATGTTTTTTTTGAAATTATCCTCAATGATTTTTCGATGGCTCTGATCCAGTCCCGCATGGTGAAAAACAACCCCGTCTCTTAAATATTCACTGAGCTGGAGGCTTAGTTTAGTTGCTTCACCGCCCGTATTGCTTATCTGCTTTGAAAGCTCGTTTAAAGCAGAGCGCTCCTCATGCGAGAGGACATGGCGCATTTCCTTAGCCACTCGTCTGGCCTCAGCCTGCGCGGAGCGCCTGGTATTTACAAAGACAAGCACCTGCCCCTTGTCATTGACACAGTCAATAGCTAAAGCAGCGATCTCATCTTTGATCCCATCTGTGCTCACAGGCCTTATTGTGCCGTCAGCGAAAGTGATCTCACCATTACAGTAAACCCCCTCTTTTAGCGGAACCGGCCTCCATGTGCTTTTTACCAGGTCAGCTTTCAGCCAATCGGCCAGGGCACTGGCATTGGCGATCGTAGCGCTTAATCCCAAGAGCTTGATTTTGGAATTAATCATTAAAAGCCTGGTGATCACTGTTTCTAATGTCGCGCCGCGGTTTGGATCGCCGATGTAGTGGATCTCATCGACTATAACACAGCCAAGGCGCGAACATAGCCATTCCGGCCTTTGCCTGAGCAGGGAATCGACCTTTTCGGCAGTGGCGATAAGAATATCGTTTTGAATAAGATTGTTTGAGACATAATCAAAGTCTCCGGTGGCAATACCTGTTTTGATTCCAAGTGATGAGTATTTTCCCTTAAATTCCTCGTATTTTTCACTGGCAAGTGCCCGCAAAGGGACAATATAAAGACAATTTCCTTTTTTAGCGAGAATTGTTTTTAGCATGACCAGTTCGGCAAGCAGTGTTTTTCCTGAGGCGGTCGGCATGGAAAGGATCGTATTTTTGTTTTCAAGTAAACCGCAATTGATGGCTTCTGCCTGCGGGGGATAAAGGTTGTTTATTCCGCCTAATTTTAATATTTCCCTTAAGTTAGGGGGAAGGGATGAAAAAATCTTTTTTGTGTCCATAATGGGTAAAAGAAGTTAGAAGCTGGTTTGCGGGTGTGGATATTAGTAATTTTTCTGCAGCATCAACAACAAATAACCGTTTTTTTTACTTATTATTTTTTCTTAGTTTTTCTTTTTTTTAGAATTGCTTTTTCAAATAGTTCGTCGATTTTATCAATAAAGTCATTCCTCTGCTGGTTTGTCGGGTCGATCTTTTTCTTGATCTTTCCGATATAAGACAAAGGCATATCGGTTCTGCGGGCCTCATCTTCTAAATGCCATAATTCGATATTCTTGCGGGATAAACCCTCAATTGCTTTTGAAAGCTTTTCGTTTTTTCCGATGCGTCCTATGTCTTCGGGTTTGTTATAAAGCTTTATTTTTTCCTCCCGCAGCGTGATTTTTTTGTTTAAGGCAAGACTGATAAAATCTTCTATCTCTTTTAATTGCAATGTCTTTTGCTTCTTAAGCAGGCCCATTTTCAGCTTTAACTCCCGTTTTGGAAATTTTGATTTTTTAGATTTCAGGCTTTTGGAGAGATAAAACTCTCTGATTGATTTTATGGTTAGTTTATCGATTAAGCTGCCGAGAGTTTCCGCCATGGTTTTTCTCCTGTTGATTAAGTGAATTTTAATTAGTGGATACTTTTACTTTATAACATGTATTTGCTTTTTACTCAAGCATTTTGATAAAAGTAGAAAGTAGCGAGAAGGTGAA
>DAOVNL010000025.1 GCA_030630245.1 Candidatus Omnitrophota bacterium
AACCCGGTGGTTAATAGCAATTATGAATGCCTATAAGTTTTTGATATACGCAAGGTTTCGAGCAGTAGATGGATGCGCGTAACCATTGTGGCTAAGGAACATAAAGAATACTGATATTGCTAATATTTTATACATGGCTTACCTCCTTTGTTTTTATTGCCCTATAAGCAAGTATAATTATACTGCTTTTTTCATTTTTAATAAACAATTTAAGTAAATAATTTCAGGATTGTTTTGGTTTTATAATGAAAAGAAATATGGAGATCTTTGTTTTACATTTTGCCCGTAAGGAGGTATAATCTTATTATTGAGCTAAACTGAAAAAGGAGGAAATTTAAGTGATCAAAAGCTTAGCACTGGGCAGGGAGATTTCTGTTGTAGTTGTAAACGAGATAGGCGCATTGTCGAGAGTGACGTCCTTCTTGGTAAATCACGGCATTAATTTAGAAGCCATTGCCGGATACTCCAACAATGTCGGAGACCAGGCAGGGCTTATGTTCATAACTAATGATAATGTCTCTGCGGTTGAAACTTTAGTGAGTAATGGTTATTTGGATACAAAGGAAAACGAAATAATAATAGTCGAGCTTGAGAATACTCCGGGCGCGCTAAAAAATATTTCCGAAAGGCTGGCGCAAAACAGTATAAACATCACCTATATTTACTGCACAACATGTAGGGGAGGATGTCCTGCTAAAATAATACTTTCTACAAATGATAATCTAAGAGCGATGAGCGTTCTCAAGTCTTAGGCAAGGCAAAGCGGACAAATTTAAAAAGGAGAGCTAACCCGAACAGTTAACCATATTGTCTACTGCAGACACGTATCTCGCCGCATCTGCTGCGTTTTGCTCCCTCAGAGTTCTCGGTGTATCACAGAGGATACGCCTGTGAGCTCTTCAGTCGCAAGCTTTACCTGTGCCCGTATGGGTGCATCTGCAACGAGTTTCATGTTTTCGCTACGACATTATGATAAAATGTCCGAGTACCATGCTCTCTTTTTTCGGCATGTATTTAAAGAGAACAAGACGGTAATATGAAACTAAATTTATAATTGTAAAACATGAAAATAGCGCTGGTTTTTCCCCAATATACACATAAGATTTTTTCAGAAAACCTGAGCACTGTTGACGACGAATTTTCCCTTGCCCCGCCGATAATATTAGCTTATGTGGCGGCAATTCTCCAGGCTCATGATCATGAAGTAATATTAATCGATGCGCGTACGCTAAATCTTTCTAAAGAACAAACGCTTGAGATCATTAGAGATTTTAAAGCGGATTTTTTGGGTTTCCGGGCAGAGACATATCATTTTCATGATGCTCTTTCGTGGATGGAATATTTGAAAACAAATCTTAATATTCCTGTTATTGCCGGCGGGGTTAACCTGTCTCTTTATCCCAGAGAAACGCTTTCACATCAAGTAATAGATTACGGGATAATCGGTCAGGCGATTAAAACTTTGCCTGCTTTGATTAAGGCGCTTGAAACCGGAACGGGATTTGAAAATATTCCCGGGCTGGGATACAAACAGCAGGACGGAAAGATAATCATTAATCCAGCTCAGGATAAAGGAATAGATTTCGATTCCTACCCCATGCCGGCACGCGATCTCCTGCCTAATGATAAATACCATTCTTTTATTTCACAAAGAAAGAACTTTACGATCATGCTTACCAGCGTGGGATGTCCATTTGGCTGCAGCTTTTGCGCCATTCCTTCTGCGTATAATATACGCTCCTTTGCGAGCGTTATGGATGAGATAGAGGTTTGTTATAACAAATTTTATGTTAGAGAAATAGATTTTTTTGACGCGACATTTTTTATTTCCAGAGAACGTGATTTGAGAATAATGCATGAAATTAAAAAGCGGAAATTGGATTTAGAATGGTCTTGCCGGACACGTGTTGATATGGTTGATGAGAAAATTCTTATGCATGCGGCAAACTCTGGGTGCAGGCAAATATATTATGGGATTGAATCGTCGAATCCCGATGTTTTAAAAAATGTAAAGAAAAATATCAGTCAAAATCAAATCACCCGGGCAATTCTTTTTTCCAAGAAGTATGGTATTCGAGCGATGGGATTTTTTATGGTGGGAAATCCCGGAGATACGCTTCAGAGCGTAAGAAACTCGATAGAATTTGCGAAGAAACTTGATCTTGATTACATACAGGTTTGCCGCTCAATCGCAAAACCAGGTACGCAGCTTGATAAGGAGATGATTCAAAAGACAGGCCGGGACTTTTGGAGGGAGCATATAGCCGGAACACCAATGAAGGCGCGTCTTCCTGCTCCCTGGTCGTTATTGACAGAGCTGGAAAAAGAATTGCTGACAAAAGAGTTTTATCTGCGGTTTTACTTTCGGCCCGGGCTTATGGGAAAAAGGCTTTTTCAATTAAGGTCATTTGCGGAACTTAAGAGATACATTAAAGTAGCCGGGAAAATGATATTGCAAAAATCAGAAGTAGGTCTGCACATACTTACTGATACCCAAAAAGCAGAGCAATTGCTTGCGCGAAGCAATAATTACCTGACTGATGCAAGAAAGTGCAAGACAGCTTTTGTTATCCCTACTCTTAATGAAAAAGATAATATTGAAAAAATAGTTAATGCTGTTTTGAAAATTTTGCCCCAGGCATATATTATTATCGTAGATGATGACTCACAAGACGGAACCGGTGTTATCGCAAAACGTCTCTCATATGAAAACAGCAGGATCCGGTTTATTTCAAGAAAGGCAAATCCCGGATTGGGGCGCGCATATATACAGGGGTTTAAGTATGTATTAGATAATCTTGATGTGGATTATGTTTTTGAAATGGATGCGGATTTCTCGCATAATCCCCGGTACTTGCCGTTATTTTTGCATTATGCCCAATCCCATAAGGTGGTTACCGGTTCAAGATTTTTAAAAAGGGTGAGCATTAAAAACAGGTCATTATGGCGTAATATTATATCCAAAACAACCAAGTGGTTTGTAAATATTCTGCTGGGGGTAAGGTTTAGTGATGTAACTACGGGGTTTAAATGTTTTAAAACATCCGTGCTTGCTGAAATTGATTTAGATAGAATCTGGTCTAAAGGTTATTCGTTTCAAATAGAAGTGTCGTACATCTTGAGCAAAAAGGGGGTTAATATAAAGGAAATACCCATTTTATTTGTTGCGCGCACGGCCGGCAGATCAAAGATGTCCGCGGCTATAATGTTTGAGGGGATTTTGCTTATTGCAAGGTTGTTCCTGCAGAGAGTTAGGAGTTTATCGTTTTGGAGAGGTGTTTATTGATTTATGCTGTGTTGATTTTTAAATATTTGAATAGCCGTATTTTTAATGTATAATAAAAAACATACCGCAAATTTAAACATATGAAGGCGTTGATCTCAATATTTTAAATGAAAGGCATATGATATAGTGGATGATTTGCAGCAAAATGAAGAGGTTGCTATGCCTTCGGGCAAAAACAGGCTTCCGGAAAAATTTATAGGCGAAACAGGGGAAGGGCAATGCGGGGTACAGGCGCCGGAGCGGATAAGCCAGGATAACTCTTTAGAGGAGATCCTTTGTTCTGCGCGCAAGCTTAAAGCTTCAGATGTGCATTTTTCTGCCGGCAAAGAAATATTTTTTAAGATAAACGGTATTTTAAAAATGCAAACCGAAGATAAGCTTAGCCCGGAGGCAGTGGTGTGTTTTGTCGACTCCTTATTGAACGCGGAACAAAAAAAGATCTTAGAATTAAAGCTTGATATCGAGCTTGTGCATGTGATCGAAGGCATGGGGCGGTTCCGGGTTTCTATAATGAAAAAAACCCCGGGGATCGATCTGACGATCAGACTTATACCTGATAAACTCTACACTTTTGAAGAAACCGGTATGCCTGAGTCATGCCGTGAATTGTTAAGATGGTCTCAAGGATTGGTTTTAATCACAGGTCCTATCGGATGCGGGAAAAGTACAACACTTGCTGTTTTATGCGAGCTTATTAATCAAACACGTAATGAGCATATTATAACTATTGAAAATCCCATAGAAATAGTATATACCCCTAAATTATCTCAGATAACACAACGGGAAATAGGGCTGCACACTATGTCTCAGAATAATGCGTTACGGGCTGCATTACGCCAGGATCCTGATATTCTGCTGATAAGTGATCTAAGGGATTTATCGACTATTCAGCTTGCGGCTACTGCTGCTGAAACAGGGCATTTAGTGCTTGGGACAATGAATACTAATGATGCCGCGCAAACATTACTGCGCCTTATAAATTCTTTCCCGCCTCAAGATCGGGAGCTTGTGCAAAATATGATCTCGGAATCTTTGAGGGGGATTATTTGCCAGCAGCTGATTCCGTCAAAAAGAAGAGACAAGCTTGTAGCCGCGTATGAAGTTTTAGTTGTTAATGCGGCTATTTCAAACTTAATACATAAAGGTAATTTAGAACAGGTGCTGCAGGTAATTGAAACCGGAAAAGCCGAAGGAATGACCTCTTTTGATACTTCTTTAATAGAACTTGTTAAAAATGATATGATTAGCTGGGAAGAAGGAGCTGCGCGTTCAAAGAATAAACGCGAATTTGAAAAAATAGGATATAAAAGATTATCCAGTTAACGGATATAATGTTAAAGGAAAATTATGACTCAAATAGATGCATTATTTCATAGATTAATCGAAAATCAAGGGTCGGATCTTCATTTGGAACAAGGTCAGAAGCCTAAGATGCGTATACACGGAAAGCTTACAGACTGCATAGACCAGCCGGTGTTAACGCAGGATCATCTATGCGGGATTTTGAAAGAAATATGCACAGAGCAAAATTGGCAAAGACTGGAGTTTACAGGAGACCTGGACTTTGCCTACGCGCTTGATAATAAAGCGCGGTTTCGCTCTAATTATTTTAAATTTTTCTATGGATACGGGGCTATTTTTCGTCTTATTCCTTCTAAAATATGCAGCTTTGAAGAATTAGGCGTGCCTGATGTGATGAAGCAGGTTGCTGAGCTTAAATCAGGGCTTGTTTTGGTGACAGGGCCTACGGGGAGCGGAAAATCATCGACGCTTGCAGCGATCATTGACCTGATAAATTCCCGCTATGTTAAAAAAATCTTAACCCTTGAAGAACCTATTGAATTTTTGCATCAGAATAAACAAGCCATTATTGTACACAGAGAGATCGGCTCAGACGCGGTTAGTTTTGCGCAAGGGCTAAGAAGCGCTTTAAAAACTGATCTTGATATAATTCTGGTAGGAGAAATGCGCGATAGAGAAACTATCGAGCTTGCGCTTACAGCCGCGGAAATGGGTATTCTGGTATTGGGCACCCTGCATACAAATTCTGCCGCTAAAACAGTAGACAGGGTCATTGATTCTTTTCCCAGTAATAAGAAAAACCAGATTAGGGAAATACTGGCTAATACCCTGCAGATTGTTTGCGCTCAACAGCTGCTGCCGAGTATAGATGGGGTAGGACGCTGGGCTGCTTTTGAAATACTACTGCGCTCAACTGCTCTGCCGGCAATAATCCGCGGAGGAGATACCAAACTTTTAAAATCGGAAATAAATACGCATGCGCGCATAGGCATGGTTTCCATGGATAACTATCTTTTGAGATTGGTGCAGGAAGGCAAAGTATCAAAAGAAGAAGCACATGCTAAGGCCATGGATAAGACAGTATTTCAAACAACATAGTTCGCTGGTTACTATATCGTTAATCCTGCTGTTTTTCCCTAAAAAAGCCTAACCCGGATATTTCATCATGGTGTCTGCAGTCCCGAATGTAGCAAGTTTAAAAAGAATCTCTTCGGGATCCCGAAGATAAACCAAAGTGAGTTGCTTCATTCGGGATAGACAATATGGTGAAATGTTCGGGTTAAGCAACTTCGGGTACTTTTAGAGGGCGAAAATAATTGACAAAAGCAAATTGAGTGTGTTATTATATTAATCTCATAAAAAATACTTATAAACCTCAAGGGAAGAGGCCTTTGGGATCAGAGGTTTTTACCGCTCGCTTTGATGTTAACCCTTTTATTAGCAAGAAGTTAAGGTAAAATTTCTATTCCATAGAAGAGGATTCTTTTAAAGCTTATTAAGGCGTAAAAAAACAAATGGGGGCAATAATGGCGAGAAATAAAATTGCAATGGATGGAAATACCGCGGCGGCTTATGTCGGGCATGCAATGAATGAGGTATGCGCGATTTATCCGATTACTCCCTCCTCCGGCATCGGAGAGATGGCAGATGAAAAGTCGGCAAAGGGCCAAAAGAATATATGGGGACAGATTCCGCTTGTTTCTGAATTACAGTCTGAAGGAGGCGCATCAGGTGCTGTGCATGGTGCTCTTTCAACTGGAGCTCTTACAACCACATTTACTGCTTCTCAGGGACTGCTGCTTATGCTTCCGAACATGTTTAAAATCGCAGGTGAACTTACACCTGCTGTTTTTTATGTTACTGCTCGTACGGTAGCCTCTCATGCCCTATCTATTTTCTGCGACCATTCGGATATTATGATAGCACGTTCGACAGGGTTTGGCATAATCTTCGCGTCAAGCGTACAGGAAGTCATGGATATTGGTGTTATCGCGCAGGCGGCTACTTTAGAATCCAGAATTCCTTTTATAGTTTCTTTGGACGGATTCAGAACTTCGCATGAAATTCAAAAGATAGAAGAGGTAAGTTTTGATGATAGGCGCGCGATGGTTAAAGATGAGGTTATTACAGCACACAGAACTCGTGCTCTTAATCCTGATAAACCGACGCTCAAAGGAACTTCTCAGAACCCGGACGTATTCTTCCAGGAAAGAGAAACGGTAAATGCTTTTTATCAGAAAACACCGGCTATTGTTCAGGATGCCATGGATAGATTCGCGAAAGTAGTTGGACGTCAATACAAGGCGTTTGATTATGTCGGCGCAAAAGATGCTGAGAGGATCATTCTTATTATGGGTTCCGGGGCCGGGGCAGCTCGGGAGGCTGTAAATAAAATGAACGCGAACGGCGAAAAAGTCGGGATGATTATTGTAAGACTTTACCGTCCTTTTGATGTGGACGCGTTTATCAAAGCAATCCCTGCTGCAACAAAATCTATTGCTGTTTTAGACAGAACCAAAGAACCGGGAGCGATCGGCGAGCCGCTGTATTTAGATGTGCGTTCCGCGATCGGCGAGGCAATGGAAAAAGGCATAGCTCCTTTTAAAACATGGCCAATAATCGTTGGCGGACGTTTTGGTTTAGGTTCTAAAGAATTTAACCCCGGTATGGTTAAAGCGGTATTTGACAATTTATCAGCGCTTAAGCCGAAGAATGGTTTTACGGTGGGTATAGTTGATGATGTTACTAATACAAGTATTGAAGTTGATGCTGATTTTGAAGCTGAAAATCCGGAAAACTTCCGCTGTATGTTCTGGGGGCTGGGCTCTGACGGTACGGTCGGCGCCAATAAAAACTCGATCAAGATAATCGGCGAGTTAACAGATTATAATGTGCAGGGGTTCTTTGTTTATGATTCTAAAAAAGCAGGATCCCGTACAATATCGCATTTGCGTTTTGGTAAAGGAGAAATTACAAGTACATATCTTATTCAAAAAGCGAATTTTGTTGCCTGCCATAATTTCAGCTTCCTTGAAAAATACGATATGCTCTCCGCTGCTGAAGTTGGCGCGACTTTTCTTTTGGCAAATCCGTTTGGCAACGATGAAGTATGGGATAAGATGCCGCGCGAGGTGCAGCAGCAGATCATTGATAAAAAGCTTAAGTTTTATGTGATCAAGGCATTTGATCTGGCTGATGAGATTGGCCTGGGCGCGAGAATTAACGTGATAATGCAGACTGCTTTCTTTAAGATCAGCAAGATTCTCCCTGTTGAAAAAGCGGTAGCAGCTATTAAAACGGCGATTAAAAAGACATACGGTAAAAAAGGCGACAAAGTAGTTGATATGAACAATAAGGCTGTAGATGCGGCATTAAAGTCTATTGAGGAAGTAAAAGTTCCAACCACGGCAACAAGTACAATATCTATGCCTGATGTTGTACCGGCTGATGCTCCTGAGTTTGTAAAAAATGTTACAGCTTCGATCATTGCCGGCCGCGGAGATGATCTTCCTGTATCTGCTTTTCCGGTTGATGGTACCTGGCCGACAGCAACGTGTCAGTATGAAAAACGCAACATAGCTTTACGTATCCCTGAGTGGAACCCGGATCTTTGTATCCAATGCGGCCAGTGCAGTTTCGTTTGTCCTCATGGTGTAATAAGAATGAAAATATATGATGAGGACCTTCTTAAGAATGCGCCAAAGGATTTTAAATCAACCGCGGCTAAAGGCAAAGGCGTTGAACGCAAAGCATTCAGCCTGCAGATCGCGCCTGAGGATTGTACCGGCTGCGGCGCGTG
>DAOVNL010000159.1 GCA_030630245.1 Candidatus Omnitrophota bacterium
TTTATTTAAAAAAACTTTAAAGCATTCTCTTTTCCTGTTATTTCACCATCATAGTTTGTCCAGGATTGTCCCATGAAGGCTGAAAATACTTGTAATCGCCTATATTTTATGTTATCTTAAGTGCCTAACCTGTTACTATTTTGTTATTAACGTACTATGGACACTAAAAAAACTCCGTTATTCAATGAACATAATAAATTAGGCGCAAGGTGCGCAGCTTTTGGCGGTTGGCTTATGCCCATACAATATGATGGGATAATCGCTGAGCACCAGTGGACACGCACTTCCTGTTCTGTTTTTGATATATGCCACATGGGAGAATTTATTATCCAGGGTAATGCGCAGGAAACTAACCTTGAACAGATATTCACCTTTAATTTTTCTAAGATGGCTGTTAAGTCCTGCCGCTATGGATTTATGCTTAATGACCAAGCGGGTATTATAGATGATGTAATCATTTATAAAATAAGCGAAAATAAATGTATGCTTGTAGTTAATGCCGCAACGGCTTCTTCAGATTATGAGCATCTTAAAAATCATATTTGCAGCGAGGGGCATTTGAAAAATATCTCAGATAAAACCTGCAAACTTGACCTGCAGGGGCCGCTTTCCAGGGACGTGCTAAGAGATATTGTTGGTGATAAAATAGATGAGCTTGCTTATTATACTTTTGATTTTTTTGCTTTATTGCAGGCAGAATGCATCATCAGCCGCACTGGTTATACCGGTGAATTAGGGTATGAGATATACATAAGCCGGGATAAGGTAAATGAGCTCTGGAATAAGTTGATCTCTGATAAAAGAGTAAAACCTGCCGGATTAGGAGCGCGCGATACATTGCGCCTTGAGGTGGGATATCCTCTTTACGGTGCTGATATAGATCAAAGTTGTAATCCCATTGAGGCAGGACTGGGCAGTTTTGTTGATTTTGAAAAAGATTTTATAGGAAAGGCAGCGTTAGAAAAATTTAAAGCAGCAGGCGCCGGGAAAAAGATGATCTGCTTTATCAGTAAATCAAGAAGAGCGCCGCGACATAATTATAAAATTTATAATAACAATAAACAGATCGGTGTTGTAACAAGCGGATCTTTTTCGCCGAGCCTTTCCAGCGGAATCGGAATGGGATATATTGAAAGCGGGTTTAACACTGCCGGGACTCAGCTTTTGCTAAAAGACGGCAATGTGGAAATAGAGGCAGAAATAACAAAAAGGCCGTTTTATAAAAAAGGAACAGCACGGATAAAGTAAAAAGTAAAAAGAAAAAAGTAAAAAGAAATATACCATCATCAAGTGTATAATTCGGAAGACGTCTTTATAGTTTATGTTATTCGGTGAACGGTTTGGGTAACGAAGCCGGTTTCGGTAAAGTAAAACGGTAACGTGTTTAAAATATTAAAAATACGGTCACCGTAACTGTTAAACGATACGGGCATAACCCATGCCCAGAGAATACTATAAGTGCTAACTTGATTTTGTTAAGGCATATTTATTATTTGTAATTTAAAAGAGTTCTGCAAAACAGGTCATTTGAATCTTATTGTCATTCTAAAGGGAGCTAAGCGACTGAAGAATCCCGACGTAAGATGAAATATGAGATTCTTCGCCTGCGGCTCAGAATGACAAAAAACGTTATTTTGCAGAAGTTTGTGTGATTTAAAAATATGGAGGGAAAAAGGATGAATGTTCCAGAAGGTTTATTTTTCACCAAAGAACATGAATGGGTTAAAATAGAAGGGAATAAAGCAACAATAGGTATTACAGATCATGCCCAGCATGCATTAGGAGACATAACCTTTGTTGAATTACCGGCTAAAGATAAGGCGTGTGAGCAGTTTAAGCAGATAGCAGCAGTAGAATCGGTTAAGGCTGCTTCAGATATCTATGCGCCTATGTCCGGAAAAATTCTTGAGCTGAATAAAGAAGTCGAAAGCAAACCTGAATTGCTTAATCAGTCTCCTTATGAGCAGGGCTGGTTATTAAAGATCGCGATATCCGATGAAAAAGAAAAGGATAATCTCATGAACAGTTCCGTGTATGAAAAGTTTCTGGAGGGAATCGCGCATTGAGCTATATTCCGCATACAAAAGAGCAGATCAAATCAATGCTTGATACTATCGGTGTTAAGCAGATAGATGATCTTTTCAAGGAGATCTCTCCTGAACTCAGAGCCCAGTCTTTTGATATTCCCGAGGGTAAGTCAGAATTTGAAGTGTTAGAGTATTTTAAAAAACTTAGTTCAAAGAATGCTGTTAATCTTGTGAATTTTCTGGGTGCCGGTTTTTATGATCACTACATCCCCAGCGCTCTTGATGCCTTAAGTTCCCGGGCGGAATTTTATACGGCATATACTCCTTATCAGCCGGAATGTTCTCAGGGCTGGCTGCAGGCAATGTTCGAATACCAGAGCGCGATTTGTGAATTGACCGGCCTTGACGCGGCCAACGCGTCATTATATGACGGGGGTACTGCTCTTTATGAGGCGGCAATGATGGCAGTTAGGATAACAGGAAAAAGAAGGATAATTGTTGATAGCGGTGTTAATCTTGTCTACCGCAGTTTGCTTTATAGTTATACAACAAATCTTGCTGTGGAATTTGTGGAAACCCCTGTTGTGCACGGGCAGAGCTGCCGCGAAGAAATTTATAAACACATAGATAATAGAACCGCGGCTGTGATTCTGCAGAATCCCAACTTTTTCGGAGCTGTTGATGATCATTCGGATATTGTGAAAAAAGCCCATGAGCACGGTGCTATGGTTGTGCAGTCTGTTTATCCGATTGCCCTGGGAGTTTTGAAAACCCCCGCTGAAATGGGCGTGGATATCGCGACAGGAGAGGGCCAAAGCTTAGGGCTTCCTTTGTCTTTCGGCGGGCCGTATCTTGGTTTTATGGCTGTAAAAAAAGATTATGTACGGAAGATACCCGGCAGAGTGGTCGGAGAAACAGTCGATATTGATAATAAAAGAGGGTTTGTGCTGACCCTCCAGGCGCGGGAACAGCATATAAGGCGGGAAAAAGCAACTTCTAATATTTGCAGCAATGAAGCGTTATGTGCCTTGCGCGCTGTTATATATCTTGCACTTATCGGAAAGCAGGGATTTAAAAAATTAGCTGAAATAAACTTTCAAAAAAGTGAGTTTGCTAAAAGTATTTTTGACGCGATACCGGGAGTTACGGTAAAAAGAAGTTCGCCTACATTCAACGAGTTTACTGTTCTGCTGCCGAAAAATGCCCAGGAGATCGTTAATAGAATGATTGATAAAGGCTTTGCCTGCGGATTTCCCTTGAGCCGTTTTTACAAGGGTATGGATAATTATCTTCTGGTCAATGTCACGGAAAAAAGAACAAAAGAAGAAA
>DAOVNL010000199.1 GCA_030630245.1 Candidatus Omnitrophota bacterium
GGGGTATCGAAGATTTATCCCGCATAACTTTTGCGCGGCAAGCTGCGGGGAATTAAACCCGAGACCCTTCGACTCCCTTCGGTCGCTCAGGGTCAATTCGACTACAGAGCTTTTCTCAAGCACGCTGATAAAAGCTCTAAGTCTCATTGAATTAAAAAAAGTCGATAAAGGTAAAAAACACCTACGGCAACTCAGCCACCATTGCGCTCATCACCCAACGCTGCTTAATATCTGTTACTTCCTCTCCATTCGGGTCATAGAGACTTTTTTTAAACCAGCAGCGCAATCACAAACACTTTAGGTCTGTAGCATTGCCCCGAAACCCAACAAAAAACCAAATCCGGGGGCACATTGCGAACTTTTACAGACACATTGTGCCGTCCCCGCCTTTCAACCCCGAATGAAGCTCATTGCATGGTCTTTCTTCGGGGTCCCGATGTGCCTTACCTCAGCAAAACATCATTCGGGACGGGTTTGCCTTTATCGACCAATTATAAATATACCACAAAACCGGATAATTTTCAATACTTTATAAATGTATATACACAACCAGTAAATTACGTATATATTAATATTCTAAATTTTTTAAAAAGAGTATTCATCCTCAAATACCTTTTTAAAATCAAAAACCTCTTTAAAGTCATCAATGCTGTCTGATTCTGTCTTGCCAAGCACCCCGGCCTCAACCATATTAAAAACTATATGGCCGAAATCTTCGGTTGCCTTAATGCCCCAATGCTCAAATACAGTACGCGCCATTCTGCCGTACTCTCTGATAGCAAAGCCTTTAATACCATGCGTCAACTCCTGTCCGCTCACATGCCCACTGCGCTCAAGAGCCTCCATTGTAGCATTAAGCGCAGCCAGCACGAATGAATAGGCATCTATCTTATACCTGCTGTCCTTTTGGCATATCCTGTTTAAAACACTGATCAGATCTTCTTTTGATTTCATGACAGACCGAAATTCATTTTTTTTAAATCATCTATTGCTTTATGATCCGTAAGATCAAACTGCAGCGGAGTAATTGAAATATAGCGCCCCTCAATGGCTTTAATATCCGAACCCGCGGGTTTTGTCAACCACTTAACCTTTCCGGTCAGCCAGTAATAACTATTGCCCCGCGGATCATTCCGCCGGATAAATTCTTCCTGATAGAAAGACTTCCCCTGTTTTGTAAGCATAACCCCGCGGATCCTGCTTTTTTTGACACTCGGGATATTAACATTCAACAACGTTCCCCGCGGGATCCCCTTTTTCTTTATTTTTTTGATCATAGAACAGACGAAATCCGCGGCAAAATCGAAGTTATGGTTTTCATAGGTCGTCAGAGACACCGCTATTGAGGGTATGCCTAAAATCGTTCCTTCGGTAGCGGCGGAAACTGTGCCTGAATACATAATATCCGAACCAAGATTCGGGCCGTGATTAATACCTGAGATTATCAATTGCGGCCTTTGCCTTAAAATACTTCTTACGGCAATTTTAACGCAATCCGCGGGCGTCCCGTCAACTGAGTGCCCGTAAAACTTCTTATTTTTGTAAACCTTTTTTATCTTGAGCGGCCGGTTTAAAGTGATCGCATGGCCTATTGCGCTTTTCTCTGCCTCAGGAGCACAAACGCTAACCTTAAATGACTTGCGCAGACGCAGGTAAAGCTCATAAAGCCCCTCCGCGTTTATCCCGTCATCATTTGTTAATAAAATACGCATTATATAAACTCCTTACACTTTATTCTCTGCAAAAAAACATCACGGCACCTCTTACACAAGCTTAAATCATAGCAAACATAGACATCTTCTTCAAGCTTTTTGGCATCAGCGTTTTTTAGTTCTTCATAGATTTTTCTGATCTCATGTTTATTGTCCTTCAGCAAGTCATCCTTATCTATATGCATATCGGGTGCCGCGAATAATTCTATGTGCAGACAATATCTTTGTCTTTTTGCAATAATCTTTGAACAGCTGTAACATGTTTGCTTTACCTGCACCGCGACTCCTTTATTCTGGGTTTTTTGACCTCGGCTAAGGGACAGATTCTGCAAAGCGGAACTTTTTTAAGACAGATATTTTTGCCAAGAGCAACGATCAATGCATGATATTCATTAAACAATTCTTCATCACTGTTAAGATTCGCTGTGAATTTTTTCTGTATTTGCGCATAAGTATCCTTTTCGGCAATTATACCATGCCGGCTGAATATTCTTCTGGTATACGCATCCACAACAAAGACCGGTTTATTACCCGCATAAAGCAGGATACTGTCGGCAGTTTCTTCCCCGATCCCCCTTACTTCAAGAAGCATCCCTCTTAACTGCGATGTCCCGGCCTTAAACATTCTGTCCAATGATCCGTTATAGTGTTTAAATAAAAAAACTGTAAAATTTTTCAGCCGCTTTGCTTTCAGGTTAAAATACCCGGAAGATCGTATTGCCTTTGCTAATTTTCTGATATCAGCTTTAAGAATTTTCTCTGGGTCAAGCATCCGGCCTTTACGCAAATCGGCGATCGCCCTTTCCACATTTGACCATGAAGTGTTCTGAGTCAAGATCGCTCCCACAATCACCTCAAACCTTGTTTTCGCCGGCCACCAGTGCTGCGGCCCGTAAAAGGCATATAACTTGCCGTAGATTTCCAAAAAAGTATTTTTCTCTTCTTTTTTCATATTAGCTTAGAATTGAATTTATGCGGGAATATTGAAAAAATTTCAGAAAACTAAAAAGTAACAAAATTCATGAAAACCAAACACAGAATTTCAAATACACCTTAAAGCTGCTCAAGTTTTCCAAAAGTACCGATCTTATTGACGCTATCCTTCAAAAGCAAATCTACCGAAAATAAGCGCATTGCAATAAGAACAGCGCCCCTCAGTAAGCTTACTTTCCA
>DAOVNL010000194.1 GCA_030630245.1 Candidatus Omnitrophota bacterium
ATTTTCAGAGCGGGCGGCTGCCTTGCCGGTTATTACCAGCCAGCCGCATCCGGTGAAAAAAAGGCCTGCCGCCAGCAAAGACAGTATTCGGCGCATTTTCGAGGGCAGAAACCTTACCACAAGCATTGTTATCATACATCCTATCGCCCCGCAAAGAACGGCAAAAGGGATAAAAAACAAAACAAGAGCCAGATAAAATCCCGCGCCCAAACCGCGTACAACCGCATAAGCGCTCAAGATCGGCATTAAAAAACAGAGAAACATCCAGGAACTCAAGAATATCGAATCGATAAATTTTATAAGGAATATCTGAGAATACCTGATCGGCAGGCTCAGGAAAAACTGCGTTTCTCTTGTTTTGTAAGCACTTGAATAGCAGATTATACAATTGGAAAAAACAAGCATCATAAACAGCCCCATAAAAAACAGGTACATCAGCCTGTCTATGATCACAAGCCCGAAATGCCCCATTGAATTAAGGAAGACAAACGCCCTGAACGGCACGTAGAAAGTCCCGGCGAAAAGCCCGATAACCATAAGCCAGACCACAATAATCTTAAGCCGCGAATGCCTGCCTACGTTTTTCAGTTTATTGTTCAGGATATTAAAGCGGGCATTCCATATATTAAAGATTATACTTGGTGTCATTATTCTTCCTCAGTTATACGCAGAAAAACATCTTCCAGCTTTCCTTTTATATCAAAAGATGACTTCAGACTATCAAGTGTACCGATAGCCATAAGTTTTCCTTTATCAATTATGCCTATTCTGTCGGAGAGTTCTTCAGCGACACTTAGAGTATGGGTTGAGAGAAAAATAGTAACGCCTTCCCTGGACTTATTTTTCAGGATATCTTTAACTACTTTTGCCGAATGCGGATCAAGTCCGACCATGGGTTCATCTATGATCATCACGTTCGGATCATGCAGCAAAGAAGCGGCAAAAACCAGTTTCTGGCGCATACCGTGGGAATAATATTCAAGCAGATGGTCTTTATATTTCTCAAGTCCAAAGACAAACAGCAGCTCTTTCATCAGCTCTTCTGTTTGCCTTTTGCGGTTATTGGGATAAAGCTGAACAATAAAATCCAAAAATTCCCGTCCGGTAAGCTTATCATAAAGAAAAGGAAAATCCGGTATATAGCTGATCAATGCCTTGGCTTTAACATAATCTTTTTGTATATCATAACCGCAAATGCTAACTCCTCCGCTGGTAGGCTTCAATAATCCGGTCAGAAGTTTTATTGTTGTTGTTTTTCCCGCCGCATTAGGCCCCAGGAACGCAAAGAATTCTCCCCTGGGAATTTCTATGGAAAGGCCATCAACGGCAATTAATTCGCCGAAATGCTTGCTTAGATTTTCTATCTTTATCATTTATATTCAATCACCTCCAGTTTAATCCTGCCTAAGAGCCTTACAATATCCAGCTGTTTATCAATATCTCCCTCGATCAGCTTAATATGCGTAACATCCGCTATATCCTGCCCGAATGTCGGATCCATATCCACCCAAACGCCTGTATAAACGCTAGGCCAGGCGTGATAATAAAAACGCCCGCTTGTATAGGCAAACCCAACATTTAGCTTCACCGGAATGCCTATTGAACGCGCCAGTGCCGCAAATAATACCGTATGCTCGTTGCAATCCCCTTCCTTTGTTTTCAAAACATCTATAGCAGAAGGAATACTTACAACAGGAACTTTTCTGATATTCTCAAACAGCCACTTATTTATTTTTTTTGCCGCAGAATAAGCATTCTTTTCATTATTTACAATCCTAATAGCCAGCCTTTTTATTTCCTTATTTTCAGATTGAATAAAATCCGTTGCCGAGAGAAAATCAGAGTTTTCCTTAACAGGTATTGACAGGGCCTGTGATAAATCTATCCTTTCTTTATTGATCGTAATGATCTTTTCGCCCTCAGTTGTTAGAGCAACCGCCTGGCGCTGATTTTCAAGCTCAAAGCCCTCATCGATGCCGCGGATTTTCAGCTTAAGAAAGCTCAGGCCTTCCCTGGGTAGTATTATGTTTGATGCCACCGAGACCATTTCCGCAAGTTCAAGATCGCTTTTTTCCATATTTTTATACATGCTGGTTACATCATTAGCATCCCCTTTTATCAGCACCCACCCCAGGCCTGTTTCTTCCCTCAGGATTTCCCCGCTTTCATTAACCCAGGCAGTCTGCTCAAGGCCACGGTAATTGGATTTTAAAACATATGCCTCTACCTGTTTTTGATCGTGTAAAATAGATTCTTTACCTGAAACCGTAATTTCCAGATCTTCAAGCTGAAGGCTAAATGGATTAAATACTCTCAACTTATAACGCCGGCCTACCTTAAGCACTCCGAAAGAACTAAACGGGCTGATAATATTGGCAATAACTACACCACGATCATCATTAAGCTGTATTTTCTTCTTGCTGATGTTCCCCTGAGAAGTCATAGTAACCTCAAGCAAACGCTTTTTCAGCATTTGCCCTTCGACTTTCATAATATGCACTCCGGAATTAAGTTCAAAATCAAAATTTTTGAGTTGATAGTTTTCATCCACAAAAGCCTGAGCGTTAAACCAGACCTTATTTCTTTTTCTCAGTAAAAGAAAATTCATCCAGGTACGATTAACAATACGGTAACCGCTTATGCCCTTATCAATCATATGCGGTTCGATACAGGTATGCACAAACCCTACAGGTGAGTTATTAAAATATATTCCTAACCATTGATCAGAAATCAGAGTATTTTTGGATAGAAACGGCTGATAAGCCGTAACCCTGTTCTGTGATATTACTTCTCTGGATATAAGCCATCCCATCATCACCATCCAGAAGATACTGATAAGTATTACTGATATTTTTTTAAGAGTATTATTCTCATCCATGAAATCACTCCGCAGTAATATATCAAGCCATTTCCTGCTTAATCAACTACCCCGCAGCAAGCTG
>DAOVNL010000003.1 GCA_030630245.1 Candidatus Omnitrophota bacterium
ATAGAAATAAGCAATATTGAACATCCTTTCCGCTTTTCTATGTCTCAACTTATTAAGCAGGCTCTCTGCCTGAGCAACATAAACACTAGTTTTAAACCTTCTGAGAAAATATTCCAGATCGTCAATTGCCTTATCCACCAGCGAAACATCGTAATCTTTCACCGCCGATGAGATCTTAAAAGAACACAGCCCGATTTGATAAGTCGCATCATCAACATAGGGGCTGAAGGAATAATTCTCGATCAGATACTCGAATTCATCGCCGGCTTCCTTGTACATGCGCATTCTCAGATCACACAAACCAGCATTATACTGGACAACATCTGAAACCTTGCTGTAAGGCGCGTTGGTAAGCACCTGGTCAAAGATCTTCTTTGCCAGGCTGTAGTTTCTTCTGTTTAAGAACTTCTCCCCTATTAAGTATTGTTTTTCGACAATCTCATCCAGACGCTCGTTTAAAGGATAATTATCGATTACTTTTTGATATGTAAGAAACGCCTTATACGGATCTTTGCGTTTTTCATAGCAAAGCGCGATATAAAACTCAGCTTCAGGCGCATAGCTTGATTTTGGAAATTTCTTCAAAAGCTTGCGCAGCTTAGAAACTGTCTTGCGGTAATCCTCATCTTTGAAAAAACTCATAGCCCACTCAAACTGCTCTTTAGGGGTATTAAAGGTCTTGTATGTAGGATTAAGCCACTTAGCGGTTTTTGGGGACCAAACCCAGAACCCATAGCAATGGCTGGGTATAATGATCAACATAGCAGCGACGAAACATGTTATCTTCTTCATTTTATTCAGGTTACCTTTCATTTTTGTGGATATCACTATAACATATGAAATTATTAATGTCAATTCTCCTGATTTTGGCTGGTTTTGGCGCAGAATTGATGGATAAGAAGGGAAAAACACTCCTACCTTTCAGCGAAAGGCAGAATTCATAGACAGGTTTAAGCGTTGCTGCCGGTTATCATCTGCTTCAGATACACGCGTCTTTCATGATTCATCTCAGAAAACTCAATACCGACCTTATACTTCTCCTGGTGTGAAACCTGCTCTATCCATACTACCCTGCCCACAGTAATGATTGGCTCCATATCATGTGAAGGGAATATCTCAAGGATCATCTTAGAATTCACGGGGTAAAAATAAAAAGACGAAAGCTGTATCCCGCTTTCGCTGAAATCATTTATCATTGAATAGTGAATTATCCCCGCGCTTTTTTGAGGCATTTGCCTAAGCTGAACAGGAAAGTCCGAGTCCTTTCTAAGAAATTCTCTGCGTTCTTTTACCGCCCTTACGACAGTCATAACTATCACTCCTTATCCATAAAAAGTAATTATCTTTACTGTCCTTTTTTATTATAATATACCCCTTGTTAAATTGTGTCAAGGGATAAAATCCCCAATTAAGTTACAACCCAAGTTACAACCCCGGGGGTTGTAACTTGGTTGTAACTTCTGGTTTAAAAATGCGTGTTGATTTGTCCATTTCTTTAAATTAACTATTGGAAAAAAATCGCGTATTATATATAATTAAAATGTTATGAAAAAATCATCCGCCCTTGTCTGTTTGTTTACGTTTCTTTTTATCACCGGCATAATAATTGCCGGCGGATATTTTCTTTTGAATCTTGTGATCATACCAAAAGTCGTTATTCCTAAAATCTGCAACGAGGTTGAAACCCGGCTTCAGCAAAAACTTACCATAACAAATATAGATATCAGCCGAAAAGGCACAATCTTTATCAATCAACCTGTTCTTTACGCCCGGAATTCTCAGGATATAATGCTGGAATGTTCGCGAATCAAAATAGCGCCCGGATACAAAAAGATTTTCGATTCCTGGAGAATCAACAGCAATAATCCGGAAATCCCCCTGGATATATTCTTAAAAGAAATCAAGATGAAACAGAATCCGCTTATCCTCTCAGGGGATATAGTTTCAAATTTTACTCTCAAGATGGACTTAAAGGATAAAGATAATATTGACTGGGGCGGAAACATAACACTAAAAGCAATTAATATCCATGGCATACCAACTATAGGGAGTATTGATGATATTAACGGGAACATCGCGGTTTCGAAAAACTCTTTAGTAAGCTATGATATTCAGGGCAAAGTTAACGGGGAGGCGGCAAAGCTTGAAATTCTAATTGATGATTTCAAAAATCCTGAACTCCTCCTGCGAGGTGAGCTCTTCCCTCTTAAATTCAATTTGGATTGTGTGCTGGCCGGTGAGCATTTGAGCATCAATGAACTAAAGGCCAGCTATAATAAAATTCTGTTGAGCGCGGGCGGTCAAATTACTGATCTTAAAAATAGAGCCGATGTCCGGATCACAGCTGATATCAGCCTGGAACTGGCAGATTTAAAAAATTTACCGCTGGACATAAAAGATATTTTGAAAAAGGCCGATCCCCATGGATTCATAAAAGCAAACATTACCGTTAACGGCCCGCTAAAAAATATCCCGGCGCTTGCGGGAAGCGTTGATGTTGTATGCCCAAAGGTTTCCCTGCTTGATCATGAAATTAACAGCATTAAAATAGCAGCACAATTGAAAAACGGCAAAGCAGTTGTAAACAGCTTTGATGCCGTGTTTTTAGGGAGCCGTCTCTTTGCTGCGGCGGATGTGAATATAATGAGCGGCAATTTACCTTTTAACGCGAGAATAAAGATCTCGGACGCAAAAGCAGCGCGTATTAAAGAAAAATTCCTGCCTGAGCTTACACAAGAGCTCAGCGGTATTTTCAGCGCCAATATTCATGCTCAGGGCGCTGTTAATGATTTAAACACTATTAAGATCGAGGCAGACACCGTTCTAAGCGACCTGATGTTTGACAAATTTACGTTTGCGGAACCTATCGAAGCAAATATTGATATGATTTTAAAGAAGCAAAAAGATATCATTGTCAAAAAACTCACTCTTAGAGACGCTATTACATCCCTTATCGTTGACGGCAGGATCAATGATATTAGTCATCCTAAGGGAGACCTTGCCGTTAAACTCACTGCTGATCTTAAAAAACTCAGCTCTTATAAATTCCTGGGGCTCCCCGGCACTCTCATATTAAGCGGAAACCCCGCGCTTGATTTAAAAGTCTCGGGTGACCTGCTCAAGTTACAAGCTCTCAATTTGCCCTTCAAACTACACTCCCCCTCACTTAGCATAAATCAGTTCAATCTGGACAAACTCGACATCGAGGGGCAGTTCAAACAGATGAAATTAGACATCTCTTCCCTTACAATGAAACTTTATGAGGGTGAATTAACGGCAAAGGTTTTGCTTAACCTGGCTGAGGCGCGAAAACCTGCTTTTAATTTCAATGCTTATTTAAGTGATGTTGATCTGGGGGCAGTTGCATCGGGCACAAAACTCATCCCGGAAGGTTTTCAGGGAAAACTCTCAGCAGAAATAATCGTAAACGGCAACGGCATAAATCCCGAGAAATTAAATGCTGACATCAAAGGCACAGTTAATCTCGAAAACGCGAAGATGAACGATATTGAACTTAAAAAAGTACACGCTAACATTGACGCGCAATATAAAAATACTGATATTGAACTTAGAGAACTGTTAGTGCTGTATAAAACTATCGAGGTGGCGGCTCAGGGAAAAGTCGAATCTATATTGAATAACCCAAAAATTAATGTCAGCGCAAGATCAAACCTTGACCTTGAAGATTTGAATAAGCTGCCTTTTAACCTCAAAAAAACTCTTGATGAGCTGGACCTTGAGGGAAATGTAAACGCTCAACTACAGGCATCAGGTTCGGTTACTCAATGGCAGCAGATGGATATCAACGCTAATATTACGTCTCGGGAAATGTCGGTAAAGAAAATACAGCTTAAAGATGTGGATATCACAGGCAATCTAAGCAACAGGATCTTAAAACTAAACGCTTATTTGAACAGCTATGACGGAACTCTGGATTTAAAAGCGGATGCTGACTTATTAAGCGACAGTTTGAAATACAAAGGTACTGCCAAAATCAACAAAGTAAACATAGGAAGGCTTATTGAAGAATCAAAAGTTATTGCGCAGCCCCACAAGGGTATTTTTTCACTTAGTGCAGACTTCAGCGGCCTGGGGACGAGTTTAAATACAATTGAGTCCGGGATCGATTTCCAGCTTGAGCAAGCACAGATATCCGGGCTTGAATTATTGCGCGCGATAGGAAAACTGCTCCGCCTGAATTTTCTAAGCAATTTTAAGGTGACAGAAACCACCGGAACATTAAGCGTCAAAAACAGCAACATACACACTGAGGACACAACGATCATAGGTCCTGAAGCCAGCATAATGCCCCGAGGTAATATTAATTTCAACCAAAACATCGACCTGGTAGTAAAATTAATTTTAACACCTGAATCCGCTCAGCAGACCAGCTCGCAAGTATTGGATAAATTCTTTACTTTTGAAAACGAACAGTATTTCACCGAGATTGATGTAAAAGGAACACTTACAACCCCAAAGCTTGACCTAAGCAAATTTATGAGAGAAAGAATAGGCTCCCAGATAAAAAAAGAAATACAAAAAAAGATGTTCAAGGCTTTGGAGGGATTATTAAGATAAGCATATCGCGATAAGTCAAGCCTTCTATATCACCGATTCATAAGAAGCGCTTTGGACTTTCTCGCCTTTAAAAGAAATTATAATCGCCACAAAGTTATGGGAAAATTCCGGATAGTAAATCCACGTTTCCTTATCAATACCTGCATCATTCTTATCGAAAATCCGCGCGGGCATCCCCATCATATCGATCATTTCCTGACGGGTCTTACCAAGATACTCTTCACCATCCATTTCAAACTTCATGCTTACATATGATTTTTGCTTTTCCATGGATGCGTACCGGCTTACAAACCTAGACCCACACCCGCTTGCAAAAACCATCAAACATAAAGCGATAAAACAATAACTCTTCATCAGCCCTAAATTACCACAATCAGCCCGCCTTGTCAATCAAACCATACCATGTTACAACCCCGGGGGTTGTAACATGGTCAATCTATCAAAATATCCTTGATATGCTTCAATTCTCTTTGATAATTTATTTGCGAATCAACGAATTTCTTATAATTTTTGGGGTTTATATCTAATATATCTGAAAATTCACATATTGTAATTTCTTTTGTATTCTGCCCAAGAAATTCCAAATAAGAAGAATATAACCAATCTTCCGGCTTCTTTGTTAAAAAAGATGTGGATGGATTTAAATGAAGATATCGAGTTAGATGAAGCAGCTGCTCATCGGTTTCAACTTCAACATTTTGAAATCTCCCCTCCCATACCGGACCTTTTCTATTTGTTTTAACATTAAAATATCTTGAATAACTATTTAACACTCTGCCCATAAAAGTTGAAATGCCATTATCGTCTAACTGCTTTAAAATCAAATGCACATGTGTGGGCATAATACAATAAGCTATGATTTCAACCAACTTTCTACCAGACTGTAAGCGATTTTGTATAATAGTATCCTTAATTTTCCTGTTTGAAAAATAAGAAAAGCTTGTAGTTGAATCACCAAACGAATAAAAACTTATCATATCAATAATTCTTTCATATTCCCCAGGGGTTCTAAAAACTTTAAATTTAGCAATACTTCTTGTGAAAACGTGATAAACTTTTCCAGTGAATAATGGTTTTTCTCTTTTTGACATTGATTCTCTCCTTTTCAGTTTTATATTATTATAATATATCTTTTACCATGTTACAACCCCCGGGGTTGTAACATGGTATATAGATGTCTATTTGACTTCGATAGGGGGATGTTTTATAATGCGGTTACTATGAAAAACTTTTTAGAAAAATGGAAAAAATTCGCTATTAGTTTTGCAAACTTCCAGATAAAACTATTGCTTCGCATTATTTATTTTGTCCTTATCCTCCCCTATCATCTTGGTTTTGCGATCAAAGCCATCTTTGCAAAAAAACCCTCCGCATCATCCGGATGCTGGGTTGATCTAAAAGAGAAAAATGATTCTATCGATAGTTTAAGGAGACAATTCTAATGCATATTCTTGGACTATCCTGTTTTTACCATGACGCGGCAGCGGCTTTAATTAAAGACGGAAAGCTGATCTGTGCAGCAGAAGAAGAAAGATTCAGCCGGAAAAAGCATGATTTTGGTTTTCCTGAACAGGCTATAAACTTTTGCCTTGAATTTGCCCGAATCAGCGCCGATGATTTAGATTATGCTGTGTTTCATGAAAAACCTTTTTTAAAGTTCGAACGGATTCTTAAAACGGTTATCAGCACCTATCCCCGATCAGCAGCCGTGTTCAGCGAGGCAATGAAAAACTGGCTTGCTGAAAAGTTGTGGATAAAAAATATTATCCGCCAAAAGCTGGAAATCAAAAGCGATAAAATTCTTTTTACCGAACACCATCTCTCTCATGCCGCAAGCGCATTTTTAGTCTCGCCTTTCGATCAGGCGGCAATATTGACTATTGACGGTGTCGGCGAATGCGCTACAGGCACGCTGGGGATCGGCAGGAACAACAAGGTCAGCTTATTCAAACAAATCAATTTCCCCAATTCCCTGGGGCTGTTATACAGCGCTTTTACCGCCTTTTTAGGCTTTGAGGTCAATGAAGGTGAATACAAGGTGATGGGCATGGCTGCTTACGGCAAGCCCCGTTTTAAAGAAAAGATACTCAAATATATTCTGAAGCTGCATGATAACGGGTCATTTGACATTAACATGGATTATTTTTCTTATCATTATTCGCTAACACGCAGTTACAGTAAAAAGTTTGAACAGTTATTTGGAAAACCGCGCGCTATAAACGCGGATTTTTTTACAGCAGGTTTTGAGTTTCCTTCCTACTTTGGTGAAAAACCGGCAAATTACAGTGACCTGTGCGCTGAAAATCAGTATTACGCGGATGTCGCGGCAAGCATCCAGGCTGTCACCGAGGAAGTAATCCTGAAGCAGGCAGTTTATCTTTATAAGCAAACCAACATGAAAAACCTGTGTTTCGCAGGAGGAGTTGCCTTGAATTCTGTTGCAAACGGCAGGCTTTTAAGAGAGGGGCCGTTTGAAAATATTTTTATCCAGCCCGCGCCCGGTGATAGCGGTGCGGCAATAGGCGCTGCCCTTTATGTCTATCATCATGTCCTGGATCAAAAACGCAGTTTTATTTTGGAACACGCTTATCTGGGCAAGGAATATACAGATGAGCAAATACTTGATTTTCTTAGTAAATCCGCTATCCCTTTCCGCCGGTTTAATGCAGATAGCGAGTTAATTGATTTTTGCGTTGACGCGATAGAACAAGCTAAGGTGATCGGCTGGTTCCAGGGACGCTGTGAATGGGGCCCGAGAGCCTTAGGCAATCGCTCGATCATAGCCGACGCAAGAAATAAGGATATGAAAAATATTGTTAATCTAAAGATAAAATTCCGGGAACCGTTTCGTCCTTTTGCTCCGGTGATCAAAGAGAGTGAACTTGAGAACTACTTTAGGGTTAAAAATAAAGACCTCTACCCTCTTCGTTACATGCTCATGGTCTTACCGATAAAAGAGGAAAAAAGAAAGCTCATCCCTGCTGTTGATCATGAAGGTACAGGCAGAGTACAGACAATCACAGAAGCATGGAATCCGCTTTATTATAAATTGGTGAAAAAATTCGCGGAAAAAACAGGCATCCCCCTGCTTTTGAACACTTCTTTTAACTTAAAAGGAGAGCCTATTGTAAATTCACCCCAAAATGCTTATAATACATTTATGAACAGCGGACTGGACATCCTGGTCATGGGAAGTTTCGTTGTGGAAAAAAATGAAAAATAAGGATATTATAGAAAATGTTTAAAAATCTAAAAGGCAGGTTAAAAATAGTCCAGGAACTTTTTAAATTCTTGTGGGAAAACAAGATCTGGTGGATGAGCCCGATAATTATTGTCTTATTGCTAATCGGGATCCTGATTCTGTTTACGGTCAATAATCCCGCGGCAGTGCCGTTTATATACACTCTTTTCTAAAACTCAAGCTTTTTTTGGGTTGAACAAATCCCTTGGCAGGCTGATATCAGCCACTATCAATTTACCGGTTTTTTCCGGCCCATCAGCCTTATAAAACCCCTTTTTAGCCGCGCCAAAGGTCACTGTTGTATGCGCGGCTATGCAGCAGCCAAACACTTTCCCCGTATTCGCGCATAATCCTGAAGGAACATCCAGGGAAAGCACCGGGACATCTGCCCTGTTAATCTCGACTATCACCTCTTCAATAAACCCTTCAATTACCTTGTTCAGGCCGATACCGAAAATCGCGTCGATTATAAGGCCCGCTTTATTCAAAGCCTTCGTCGCGTTTCTTAAGTACGCTACGCTTGGCAGGGTTATGATCCGCGCGCCTAATTTCTTGAGAATCCGGTAATTTATTAAAGCATCACCTTTTATATCCTCACCGGCACTCAGCAAAAATACCCAAACCTTAACATTATGATTTAACAAATGCCGCGCCGTGACAAAGCCGTCGCCGCCGTTGTTTCCCGGGCCGCAAAATATAAAAACGCTTTTTGATTTTCTTTTTTTAAGCATTTTATACGCTATCTCAAAGGCGCGCAGCCCCGCATTCTCCATAAGGATCAAGCCGGGAATACCGTAATCATCCTGGGCTTTTTTATCCAGGGTTTTCATTTGCTTGACATCTAATCTAATCACGTTATCCTCAAATTCAGCATACATAAAAAAACAGACCTATAATACCAATGATATTAAGATCCGTTTTTTAATGACTTCGCTATGCTTTAAAAAAATTTCTCATTTTGCTCTTTGACTTATGAAATATAATAGCGGCAAACATAACCTTAAGAACATCTCCGGCAATAAAAGGCATTATGCCATAAGTAATAACTTCAGAGAATGAAAATTTGGTGATAAAAGCAAGCCATAAGCCGCCGCACAAATAAATAACGGCGATACCGCTTGCAAAAGCAAACAAAATTCTTGCAAAAGTAAGCTGCTTTTTATTTTTGAAATTATCAAGCAAAGCCGATACTACATAAATACAAACAGCAAAGCCGACCAAATACCCTCCGGTTGGCCCGAATAATTTCAGCAGACCGCCTGCGGCTCCGCTGAAAACAGGCAAACCCAAAGCCCCGAGCCCGACATATGCTCCCTGAGTAACAAAACCGTCTTTCCTTCTCAGAAAAGCCGCGCAAAGAAGTACGAAAAATGTCTGCAACGTTATCGGCACCGGTGTGATCGGAAGCGGAATATACAGAAAAGCTCCCGCGATAGTAAGCATAAGAAAAGCAAGAATACCCACTCCCCTGTGCGTAATACCATCAGTTAAGATATCTTTTTCCAGAACATACCAAGATAATTGTTTTTGCATTTTCCCCTCCGTAAAATTTTTAAAACTATTCTTCCCACTTGCCGATTTTTCTAAATTTCGCGTAACGCTGCTTCAAAAGTTCCTTCTCAGGTATTTTGGATAATACGTTCAGGTTTCTCTTGAGAACGGTTTTCAAAGCCGCCGCGGTAACCGTGTAATCACGATGCGCCCCGCCCAAAGGCTCAGGCACAATTTCGTCAATAATACCCAGTCCAAGCAAATCATCGGATGTAATCTTCAAAGCCTCCGCGGCATCAGGAGCATACGCCCTGTTTCTCCAGAGTATCGCGGCGCATCCCTCAGGAGATATAACTGAATAGTAAGAATAACGCAGCATACAAACCCTGTCTCCGATACCAATGCCCAATGCCCCGCCTGAACCGCCTTCACCGATAACAACAATAATTATCGGTACAGATAATTGGGACATCTCACGCAGATTATAAGCGATTGCTTCGGCCTGTCCGCGTTCTTCGGCGTCAATTCCCGGATAAGCGCCGGGAGTATCTATAAAGGTAATTATCGGCAGTTTGAATCGGGCGGCAAGCTGCATTAAACGCATGGCTTTTCGGTATCCTTCAGGATGAGCACAGCCAAAACTTCGTTCTAAGTTCTCCTTTGTATCGCGCCCCTTCTGGTGGCCGAGAACCATAACTTTTTTCCCGTCTAATTTTCCCAATCCGCCGATGATAGCCAGATCATCCCTAAACGCCCTGTCACCATGCAGCTCCATAAAATCAGTAAGCATCATATTTATATAGTCCAAGGTGTACGGCCTTTTCGGATGGCGGGCGATCTGCACTTTTTGCCAGGGAGTAAGATTATCAAATATTTCATGCTTGACCTGCTCAAGTTTCTTTTCAAAGCTTGATATCTCCTCAGACAGGTCGATTTTCTTGTTTTCAGAAAATTTCCTAAGATCAGCAATTTTTTGCTCAAGTTCTACGATTGGTTTTTCAAAATCCAGTCCGGTTCCGTTCATAGCTTTTTCTTCTTTTTTAATCGTTAATAATAACTTCCGTATTCACCGGCACAATATTAAACAATTCCTCTACATCTTCATTCATCATTCTAACACAACCCTGGGTTTTTTGCTTCTCGATGGGCTGTTTATCAACAGTGCCGTGTATTCCATACCCTGGTTCTGATATGCCCAGCCAGCGGGTACCTAAAATGTTGTCGGCGCTGCCGGCAGGGACTACAGCGCCTGTTTTGTACCAAACCGGATCGACTATACGGTTAAGAATCTTGAACTGCCCCACCGGAGTGGAATTGTCCTTACCGATCCCGATCGAATAAACCTTTATCGCTTCATCATCAGCAATAAGTTTCAAATTAAGGCCTGATTTGCTAATCACTATTTTAAAAACAGAGGTAACAATCTTCAGTTTCATCCCAGGCCTGATCAAGGAATTTTTAAGGCCGTTAACCTTCATGATCAGCTCAACATTTGTCTTATACTTCTTGGCTATCTTATAAAGAGAATCCCCGGGCTTGACTTCATAGATGATGCTGTTCTTCGTCTGCGCTTTGGAAAAAAGCATTTTTATATTTATCACACCAACCCTTGCCTGGGCATCTGCTGTGAGATCACCCTGAGGATAAGCATTAATTAACTTCCGCAAGGCTTCTTTTTCAAGAAAAAGCTCATTGTTTTTATTATAAAACTCCGCGATTTTTACCAAAGCTTTTTGCGCCTCAACGCTTTCGGGAAAGTTACTTATTATGTTTTCAAAAGCCTCTATGGCCTTTTCCGGGCTTTTTTTGTTCAAAGTCACGGCTTCATCAAAAACAAGCTCGGACTGCTGTAACGGCCTCTTCTTTGATGCCTCTTCTTTCTTCCCGGAGCCAACCATCCGCATGAGAGTAAAAACAGCAATAATTGCTATTACGATGATAATCATTCGCCTGTTCATTATATCCCCCTTCAACTTATTATAAAGTTACCACAAAAACGGCAACAACAATTCCCAGTATCGCGCCCATAAACACTTCCACCGACGTATGGCCGATAAGTTCAAGCAGCCGCTCCTGCTTCAATTCATGTTTAAGATAAATATCTTCCATCATCTTATTTAAAGCTTCGGCCTGACGTCCGGTGCTTCTTCTTAAACCCTGAGCATCAAACATGATTATCAAAGCAAATATTGCAGCGATCGCGAACATTATACTGTCAAAACCGGTTAACATACCGACTGCTGTTGCCAGCGCGCTTACTCCGGCAGAATGAGCACTGGGCATACCGCCTGTCATCATCAGCCACTTAAAATCAAAACGTTTTTCCTTTATAAGCCCGGAAATGATTTTTATGACCTGAGCCGTTCCCCATGAAAAAAAAGAAACCCAAATTATTCTATTTCCAATTACTTGCGAAAAAAAGTTAGAATTTTGAAATTGCATAGTTTTATAATTATAATATAGTTTTCCCCAAAAAGCAACTTTTTCTTGACTTAAAAATGCGTTGAACTTATAATCAGGTTTATTGTTAATTGTTAATAAAAAGAAGCACCATATAAAAAGTGAGGTTTTTTTGCTATCTAAGGTATTTAGTGCCGGCGTATCGGGGATAAACGGGTATCTTCTTGAAATTGAAGCAGATATGGCAAAAGGCCTGCCTCAGATATCGATTGTCGGATTACCGGATACCGTGGTGAAGGAAGCCAAGGACAGGGTTCGCTCGGCCATAAAAAACAGCGGTTTTAGCTTTCCTGTAAAAAGGCTGACCATTAATCTCGCCCCTGCTGATACAAAAAAAGAGGGCTCTGCATATGACCTGCCCATTGCCCTTGGCATATTGAGCGCCTCAGGAGTTATCGCCCAGGAAGGTTTAAACGAATTAATCACCTTAGGGGAACTGTCTCTTGACGGAACAATAAAGCCTGTAACCGGCATATTGTCTATGATACTTGGCATCAGGCATATGAAAAAAGCAATACTGGTTCCTGAAGAAAACGCGAAAGAAGCTGCTGTTGTCAGCAATGCTCCTGTTTATCCTGTATCCAATCTCTCACAGGCAGTTAATTTCCTAAACAAAGAACTTGATATCCCGGCTCAAAAGGCAACGGCAAAAGCTGAGTTCAAGAAATATTCAAACTATGATGTGGACATGTCCGATGTGAAAGGCCAGGGGTTTGTAAAAAGGGCATTGGAGGTGGCAGTAGCCGGAAACCATAATATACTGCTGATCGGGCCTCCCGGCTCAGGCAAAACAATGCTTGCCCGGAGAATTCCCACAATAATCCCGTCTCTTAGTCTGGAAGAGGCGCTTGAGACAACCAAACTATACAGCATCAGCGGCCTGCTTGCCAAAAACCAGGCGCTTGTAAGCAGAAGGCCATTTCGCAGTCCTCATCACACGACAAGCGATATAGCGCTGGTAGGAGGCAGTTCTAATCCCAGGCCGGGCGAAGTCAGCCTGGCTCACCATGGAGTACTTTTTCTTGATGAACTGCCGGAATTCAATCGAAATGTTTTGGAATCGCTGCGCCAGCCTCTTGAGGACGGATTCGTAACCATATCGCGCGCGGCGCGCACTTTGACCTTTCCCTCCCGTTTTATGCTTGTTTGCGCGATGAATCCCTGCCCATGCGGATTTTTTACCCATCCGGCTAAAGCATGCCGCTGCAGCCCGTACCGGATTGAACAGTATCGCTCTAAAATATCCGGGCCTCTTTTAGATAGAATCGATATTCATATTGAGGTTCCCCCTGTGGATTACAAACAACTCGCGAATGAACCGCAGGGAGAGTGTTCGGCTGATATAAAAAACAGAGTTGATCGCGCGAGAAAAGTTCAATATAAACGTTTTAAAAAAAGCCCTATTTTCGCTAATGCCTATATGTCTCACTCTCAGGTTAAAGCGCAATGTAAACTGGACGAACCGTCAAAAAAACTGCTTAAGATGGCCATTGATGAGTTGGGCTTATCGGCAAGAGCTTATGATAAGATATTAAAGGTGAGCCGAACAATCGCGGACCTGGCACGGGAAGAAAATATTAACAGCGAGCATATCGCTGAAGCTATACAATATCGGAGCCTTGACAGAGATATTATCGGTTAAGTTACGCCTTGCTACGTCTTTATTATAATAAAATAATGAATCCGCATCGATGAATTCATTTATATAGTCTGCCACTAAATTGAATTATATATCTATATCAACGTGTAGTCAAGTCGAGACTTGACCCCCTC
>DAOVNL010000192.1 GCA_030630245.1 Candidatus Omnitrophota bacterium
ACCGCGCTTTCCATATCTCCGGGCTCACTCTGGCTGCCGACAACCCCTCCGAATACGCCCTGGATCACCTCATCGGACATGAGCATGTCCTGCCACGCCTCCATATCCAACGCAAACGCGTTACCCAGGGTCATTGCGTTAACAATAAAGCTTACTAATATAATATAACTATAACTGCGAATACCCTTAAACATAACTTCCTCCTCTCAAAAAAGTTAAAATAAATAAAAATGTAAAAATATAGCGTGCGCATTGCACCATAGTTAATGTATGAAAAATAGATGAGTGCAAAGTCTTACGTCTTAGAGTTCTCATTTTCCTCCTCTCCTCATTTATAAAATTTACAAAACAAAATAAAATAAAAGCCGAACTGCTTATATCTTCGTCCTTCGATTTTACTCAGGCAAATCCTGAGATAATCGTTTGGATTCGGCAGCTCGGCTGTCAATAGCTTGCAAAATCGTTGTCGGTGCGCCCGGCGATCTTTGCCCATGCTTTAGACCCGTAGCTTTGCGCCCCCAGGATTTCTCTTGGGGTTGCCTCTGCCGAAACTCGGCAGTTCCGTTTTCACGGATTTTCGGATATAATTGTCAAAAAATAAACTAATTAAATACTTTTTAAAATGCTACATTAAGTATATCACATTAATTAACTTAAGTCAAGAATGTAACATACTGTAACATAAAGAGTTAAGGAAAGAAAGTTTAGGCTTGCTGCTTTTCTTTGGATTGGACAGTATTCATGAAGGCGTATATTGAGAAAAATAAAAATAAAAAATTATAATATTTTAAAAACTATCCCTTCCTATAAACCAATCCATCAACTCAAAACCATTTTCAAACCTAAATTGGCTTTTCCCAGCCTCACTTTCATTATACCATGAAAATTCATCCTTTGCAACCCCTCTGCCATACATAAGAAAGCAGACAGGGTCACTTGTATGTGTTTTTAAGGCAACCGGCGTCGGATGATCAGGCACCACCAAAATTCTAAAGTTCTGTTTATCCTTGAACTCATCAAGGATACTGCCGATAATCAAGCGGTCAAAATTCTCGATTGCCGTGATTTTACCCCGGGCATCACCATTGTGCCCTGCTTCGTCAGGAGCCTCAACATGAATGAAAACAAAGTCCTCACTCTTTAAACTCTTCAAAGCGTATTTAGCTTTGGCCTCATAATCAGTATCATAATAACCTGTCGCGCCCGGCACATCGATAGGCGTCAATCCTATTGTTTTTCCTATTCCCTTTATTAAATCCACCGCGGAAATTACGCTTCCCTGAACCCCATACTTTTCCTTAAATAAAGGAAGATCATTCTTTTTCCCCTGTCCCCATAACCAGATCATATTTGCCGGGTTTTCACTTAAATCTCTGCGGACCAGGTTTACCTCATGCTCATCCAGGATCTCCCGCGCCAGCTTTTGCAAGACAAGCAATTTATCATCAGGCCTTAAACGCGGTAAGTGCTCTGATATGCTCTTGCCCATGATATCATGCGGAGGGAAACACTTGAGCTTCGCGTACTCACCCTCAGGATCATTAATCACCAATATATGCCGGTAACTCTTTCCGGGGTAGAATTTAAAGTTATCATTACCAAGCCGGTTGTTTAAAACTTTGATCAAAACCTGAGCTTCTTTGGTCTTAATATGCCCCGCGCTGTAATCAATAAGGATATCGTTTTCCTCAGTAATAAAATTACAGCGGAAAGCGATCTGGCCCTCTTTAATTTCTATCCCCAGATTTGCTGCCTCAAACGGGGCTCTTCCCGAGAAATATTTTTTAGGATCATAGCCTAATATAGAAAGATTCGCCACATCGCTTCCCGGAGTCATCCCCTGCGGGATAAAGGAAGAAAGGCCGATCTTCCCGTGTACAGCCATAAAATCCATGTTCGGTGTTCTCGCTACCTCTAAAGGCGTTCTGCCGCCGAACTCATCAAGAGGATAATCTGCCATTCCATCCGGGACCATGACAATATATTTTGTTCCTTTTTTCATTTTTTTATTCCTGCTTTCTCCAGCACAGCCTCGATGCTTGGGGGAATAATCTCCGGCTTCTGAACACATTTTATCGCGCGGTCAGGATCTTTTAATCCGTGCCCTGTTACTACGCAAACCAGATTAACCTTGCCTGCATCCTTGAAATATCCCGATGCGGCAAGCTTTAAAACACCGGCTACTGATGCCGCGGAAGCCGGTTCTACAAAAACGCCCTCGTTTGCGGCCAGAAACGAGTAGGCCTTTAAAATCTCCTCATCGCTTACCGCAGTAATAAGCCCTCCTGATTCGTCACGGGCGGCTTCGGCTCTTTTCCAACTGGCAGGATTACCGATCTTAATTGCCGTAGCAATTGTCTTGGGGTCTTTAATTATTTTTCCAAAAACTATCGGGGCTGAACCTTCTGCTTGAAAACCAAGCATCTTAGGCAAACAAGTCATCTTACCCTTTTGTGAATATTCGTTGAACCCCTTCCAGTAAGCCGTGATATTTCCCGCGTTTCCCACAGGTATAGCCAGAAAAGCAGGCCCATCCCCGAGAAAGTCACATATCTCAAAAGCCGCGGTCTTTTGCCCCTCAATGCGGTAAGGATTCAATGAGTTAACCAGTGTAACAGGATATTTATCCGTAATTTCCCTCACCAGCTCAAGAGCCTGGTCAAAGTTTCCGTCAACAGCCAGCACCTGCGCGCCATGAATCAAAGCCTGGGCAAGCTTGCCTAAAGCTATTGCTCCTTTTGGGATCAACACGATACACTTTAAATCGGCTATAGCGCTGTATGCGGCCGCGGAAGCGGAAGTGTTGCCTGTAGAGGCGCACATCACTGCCTGAGTTCCTTTTTCCTTGGCCTTTGATATAGCCATGGTCATGCCCCGGTCTTTAAAAGAACCGGTGGGATTCAGGCCTTCATATTTAAGATATATCGAAATATCAGATCCGACAATC
>DAOVNL010000140.1 GCA_030630245.1 Candidatus Omnitrophota bacterium
CAGAAGAAAAAAAAATCGTGGATTTGCTTAAAACATTCTCTTCAACTCTGCGTAAAATTCCGCTGTACCCCGTAACCCATCCGATGGTAAAGGATTCGATACTTAAATTATATTTTGATCTTGAGGAGTTTTTAAAAGTTTACGGGTTTTTATCGATCGATCTGTTTGAAGGCAATGTGCTTATCTGTGAGCAGTCGCTGGAAGACTCTCAGAATATAGCCAGGGAACTTATCGCGGATTTTAAAAAATCAACTGTTGAAGGGCTTAAGCTCCAAAAAGGGCTCAGTGATGAGGAACTGGGAAATTTTCTTAAGGTGTTCAGCCTTAAGCCGGAAACAGTCAAGGAAAAGGGCGGACTGAGAGGTGTTATGGCGGAATACGGGATCAAGAATATTACTTTGAATGAGGTGCGTTACGCGCGCATTAAGGACGAAGAAGAGATAAGGAAAAAAGAAGAGGCGGCAAAGCCGCAGGCTCTTCAGGAGAGCGCCGGGAAAAAGGGAAAAGACATAGTTTCAATGGTAAGCCATTTTTTCAGCGGCCAATCGGATGTTCCTCCGGAGAAGGAAGTGATATCCTATGAGTTTAAGAAACATTCAAAACGGCTGATCAAACAGTTTTTAAAGCTGGTGGGTCCTGAAAAAGCAGTTGACGAGGTTCTGAAAATTATCGAAGAGAGATTCGGCAAGGCGGGATTTACAAAGGAAGAGCAGGATGTTTATGTCGAAAAAATAAAGGCAGAGATCATAAAGATAAAGCAGCCAAAGGTGACTAAGCAGCAGCTTGAAAAAGAACTGAGGGCTTTGAAAGAGCAAAATGAGAAATTAAAAGCAAAGACCGATAATATAAGCCGGACAATAAATGAGGCAGTAAAGCAGGAAACAAAGCTGCTTGCGGAGGAAAACCGCAAAATTAAACGCGAGAAACACCGCATTAATTCTGTACTTAGGCATGTGGCAGAGGGCCTAATCATCATTGATAATGATGGAAAAGTTCTTGTGCTGAACCCCGCGGCTGAAGAACTGCTGGGGGTTAATAAAGAAAATAAGATTGGAGAGCATATTTTAGACGGATTAAAGGAAGAGCAGATAGTCAGTTTGGCTAAGGATAAGCAGCAGGAAATCGAGATTGAGCTTGCCGGGCCAAGCGAAAAGACAAAAAGGACGTTAAAGGCAAGTACGGCGGTTATCGAGAGTGAAGAAGGAGAGACGATCGGTATGGTATCGGTTCTAAGCGATATTACCAAGCAAAAGGAACTCGAGCGCATGAAAGAGGCATTTGTGTCTAACATAACGCATGATCTAAGGGCACCGCTTATTTCTATTCAGAAAAGCCTTTCTCTATATCTTGAATCCAATAAAGAGGCTTTAACCGGTGATCAGAAGCAGTTTCTTGAGATCGCGAGCAATAATGCTTCCCGGCTTAGTGTTCTGGTTAATGATCTGCTGGACGTGGCAAAACTTGAAGCCGGGCATGTGCGGCTTAATTATTCTCAAGTTAAGATTGATGAGCTCGCGAGCGGTGTTTTTGACATGCTTGGTGCCTGGTCTGAAAGCAGGGGGGTAGTTTTAAAGAAAGAAGGGCTTGAATCAATTGAGTTTGATGGTGACGCCAAGCTTCTTTCGCAGGCGCTGACAAACCTGGTAGGCAATGCCATTAAGTTTACGAAGGACGGAAGAAGCGTGACGCTTAAGGCCGAAACGATTGAAAAGGAAATTAAGATATCTGTTATCGATACCGGCTGCGGAATCCCCGAGGAAAGTAAAGAGAGGATATTTGCTAAATTTGAGCAGGCAAAAACAATTCCCACCGCCGGTTCCCCAAAAGGGACGGGGTTAGGGCTTACGATCGTTAAAGAAATTGTTCAGCTTCACGGAGGAAAAATCTGGATTGAAAGTGAAGTTGGAAAGGGAACTAAGTTCATCTTCCTGCTGCCTAAGGAAAAAGAGGTTCTTGATATCCGTGATTAAAAAGATCAAAGGGCAGAAAAAAGTATCAATGGAGGATTTTTTACTTGAAGTAAGAAAGCCCGCGCGTTATATCGGTAAAGAGTTCAACATTATCGCGAAGGATATCGATGATAGCGGTATCCATTTTGCTTTATGCTTTCCTGATTCCTATGAGATAGGGATGAGCCACCTGGGCATAAAAATTCTCTATAATATCCTTAACAAGCAAAATGATGTTTGCTGTGAACGCTGTTTTTCTCCCTGGCCGGATATGGAAGAAAAGCTGCGAGAGCGCGGAATCGGTCTTTTTAGCCTGGAAAGCCAGCGGCAAATAAGCACATTTGATATTATTGGTTTTTCGCTTCAATACGAATTATGCTATACAAATCTCCTTTCTATGCTTGAGCTATCGGATATACCTTTAGAATCCTCATGTAGAGATGCCCATCCTTTGGTTATTGCCGGAGGGCACTGCTGTCTTAATCCGGAACCAATGGCTGAATTTATTGATGTTTTTTTTATCGGTGAAGCGGAAGAGTCAATCCTGGAGTTTATCAATATTTACCGGGATTTAAAAAGAAAATTTCCGCTGGATGTTAATGATAATAAAGAGCGCATCAAAAAAAACCGGGAGCAGATGCTGGTTAAGATATCGAAAATCCCCGGAATTTATGTGCCGCGGTTTTATGAATTAAAGGAAGTACTCAAGGGTCAGCGAAGACTTGTTCCTAAAAGCTGTGAGTTTCCAGAAAGAATACAAAGGAGGTTTGTCGCGGATCTGGAAAACGCGGATTATTTCACAAAGCCTCCGGTTCCTTTTATTGATGTAGTCCATGACCGGATTAGTTTGGAAATAATGCGCGGATGTCCGAACCGCTGTTTTTTTTGCCAGGCGGGATTTACCATAAATCCGGTGCGTGTGCGCAGTGTGCCTAAACTTTTAGACCTCACCAGGCAGACATATGTTAACACAGGTTATGATGATATCTCATTTTGCGCGCTCTCCAGCTCAAACTATCCCTATCTTAAAGAACTTATAAGTAAAACGCATTCTTTCGCGAAAGAAAACGGGATGGGGATATCCTTGCCGTCTTTGCGTATCGATAAGAATTTTATCGGCATTTTGAATATGATCGGGGATTTAAAAAAAACAGGGCTTACCTTTGCTCCTGAGGCCGGCAGCCGCCGCCTGAGAAAACTAATTAATAAGGATATCGACATCGAAAGGCTGAAAGAGGCGGTTGTTGAGGCATACCGCAGCGGCTGGAGAAGACTAAAGCTCTATTTTATGATCGGGCTGCCTACTGAGACGCGGGATGACCTTTTGGGTATTATCAATTTGATCGAAGAAATTTCTGCTTTAAAAAAATCTGTTGATAACAAAAGGGCAAAGGTCAGAGTGGGGATTTCCAATTTTATACCAAAGGCACATACCCCTTTTCAATGGCACCGAATGCAGCCGAAAGAATCTCTTTTGGAAAAACAGAGTTTTTTGCGCAAAAGGCTTAAGCGCGGATACCTTGATGTTGATTTCCATGACGCGGGGATGAGTTTCATAGAGGCAAGCCTTGCGCGGGGAGGCAGGCCTGTGTCCGCGGTGATAAAGAAAGCTTATGAAAAAGGCGCGCGTTTTGATGCCTGGAAAAATGTGTTTGATTTTAATAAGTGGAAGGAGGCGTTTGAGGAGGCAGGCATTGGTTTTGAGGAAATTGTCTGCCAAAGGCGCGACGTAGATATTCCCCTTGACTGGAGCCATATAGATTGCGGATACAGCAACGATGCGCTTTTAAAAATGTTAGAGAAAAATCAGATTTAACTAATTGACTTTAAGACGGTTATATGCTATATTTATTTTATTA
>DAOVNL010000035.1 GCA_030630245.1 Candidatus Omnitrophota bacterium
CCATCAGCGCGCTCAGGACAACATTTACCAGGCTTGTTGAAAGATGCGCGTACATTGCCTTGGATACTGCCAGAGATATGGAAAAAATGATCAACCCCCAGGCATCGTCTAAGGCGACAACTCCCAGGAGCACATCGACAAATTTACCCCGTGCTTTATATTCTCTGACTACCATAATAATTGCTGCCGGAGCACTCGCAGCAGCGATAGCACCGAAAATCAGAGCAATATAACCAGGTACTTTTATAAACAGTAATGCCCCAACCGTAATTAACCATGCTCCCATAGATTCCAGGGCAGAGATCCATAATACCTGTTTTCCTACTCGACGAAACGTTGCTCTTGAAAAATTCTGGCCTATGCTGAAAGCAATGAGACTTAAAGCAATATGTGAAATAGTCCCTGAAGTTTCTATTACATACTTAGGGATGAAACTCAGCGCATACGGACCAATAGCTATTCCAAGCACAAGATAAGCAGTAATAGCCGGGGTCTTTATTTTTTCGGCAAATTTACCGGAGTATAATCCGAAAACAAGAATGATACCTATACCTAAAATAAAATTCATCTTTAAATAAGTCCCCTTTCCCTGAAAATCTTCATAACAATATCAAAAATACTTATAATACCTACAAGCTTTTTATCTTTATCGACCACAGGTATTGCTTCCCTGTTATGCAGCTGCATCAGATCATAGGCTTTCTTTATATCCTCATCCTGCTCTACCTTAACCACCTTTGTGTCCATAATATCGGCAACGATTACCAGCAGCCCCATACCTTCTTCTATATCAACATCAAAGATATTGGTCGGCTCCCGGCTGATCATAGACAAAGGGTTACGCATGAGCATGTCCTGATGATGCGGTTTAAATATCTCAAAAAATGACTGGATATGAACGATCCCCAGTAGAACATTATTATCGTCCAGTACCGGTACAATAGGAAAACTATGAAAATCTCGAAATAAATCCAACAGCTGTGCAAGGGTCGTACCCCGCTTTACAGAAATAATATTAGTCTGCATGTTATTTTTTACCTGCATATCCGCACCTTTCATTTTTAAATTCAAATAAAGAATTAATTATAATCACTTATTATTATAAATGCAATCAAAAAAAAAGAAAAGTTTTTCTTAAACCCGCCGCTTCATTACAATCCCAGTTCCCGGCTAATCCCCTGCATTGCTTCAAGACATATCTGCGTAAAGTCCTCCAAGGTCATCCCCAGCTCCGAGCAAGCCTTAATCTGCTGCCTGTTTGCGCCTTTGGCAAAGTGTTTTTCCTTAAACCGGTTACGCACAAACTGCACGTCTACCCCGGCCAGTTTCTTAGAGGGATGCATCAGGGCCGCGCCAACAATAAGACCGCTTAACGGGTCAACGGCATACAATGCTTTGGCCATCAGGCTTTGCCTGGGGAAATGCCCGGGATGAGCTTTAATTGCTTCAATAATCTCCGGAGCAACCTGTTTTTCCTCTAAAATAGCAGCTGTAACTAAACCATGCTGTGGAAAGTTATCTTTTGTTTGGTCGTAATCCAGATCATGCAGCAGGCCTGCCTGCGCCCAGAGCTCCTCGTTCTCATTGAACTTTTTAGCCAGCTTGCTCATGCACGCCTCAACGGCAAAACTGTGTTTTCTCAGATTCTTATTGCTAATTGCCTCTTTAAGCAAAACAACCGCTTCATTTCTCTGCATGTTATCTCTCCTGATAATGCCCCCGGGTTCATAGGTAATCGGTGAGTGAATGGGGGATAATTATGTTTAAAAATATCGCGTAGTATTTTAAACAGCTAAAGAGAATCTGTTTCGCGTGAAGATATGACATCCCCCCATTCACTCACCGATTACGTTCATAGTAAAAATCAGCTTGAATAAAAATACTGCATATGTTATTATTACTTTGGAAATATCGGAGGTAATTTCATGCACAAAAGCACCCCTTTTATAACAACCACTCCTTTAGATATCATAGCAATTTTATTTTGCGGCATCTTCCTTTTAAACTGTCTTTTTTTTACTGTGATCATCATAACCGTTGCTTCTTACTGGCTGCCGGTTAAAATCGAGTTTAACGTCCATGGTTATGATATTTTGATCACAAAAAAAACATTCCCTCAAACCGGATACGGCATCATGTTCAAAGACAGAATTAAAATATGGAGTTATAACAAAATTTCCTGCGGACAGACAAGCGAACAGCAGCTATTTGCTTTATAAGCGGTCGCATATCCTGTTTTCTCAATATCCAGGCTAAAATCTCAGAGATTAACCCCGCACTCGGTCATGGAGCCTTTATCAATATCATATTGATATTCAGGCATAGACTCTCTATTCTGTTCCTCAGACATTAAAACGAATATCCAAAATATCTCCGTTTTTAATAATATAGTCTTTATCTACCAGACGGACAAGCCCCTGGGCCTTTGCTTCCTGCATATTATGCACGGTAAGGAAATCATCGGCATTAACGATCTCTGCTTTAATAAAACCGCGCGCGAGATCTGAATGAATTTTACCGGCACAGGTAACCGCGTCCGAATTCTTGGCAACGCTCCAGGCATGCACTTCCTTTTTACCCGCCGTATAAAAAAACATCATTCCGGATTTATCAAAGGCTTTAGCAATGAGCTCGTTGACATCCGAAGTTTCCTGAACAACAAGCGTCGGTTTCAGGCTCAATGGAGCAAGCTCCTTGATCTTTAAAATCTCATGTTCCTCAAAATCTATGTCACATACAGGAATTTCTTTTTCAAGATCGTGCTGGCACTTTTGAAGCAGTTTCTTTTCCTCTTCATCATTGGTATTGCCGAGACGGGCGTCTACTTTTTCCATGTCCATTATCAAAAGATCCAGAAGCTTTTCTTTACATACAATTATACAGTCACTTGCCGCAAAATCCTCTCCTATAAATTCCGCGAAAAAGGGAGTTACCTTCTGTGGGGAAAATTTTTCCACAAGATTAAGAAGTTTTTCATCTTTATATTTTACCTTGCCTTGCGGCAAGTCGAGCCCAAGAAAACTTATTTTCATTATTTAATTCTCTCCTTATTTAGTTGCCCTGCAGAGGGATTTATTCCTACTGCTTTTTCCGCCACAGGAACACCTTATCTTTAGGTTTTACTATAAAGGGAAGCTTGATCCCTGCAAGCTCCCCTTTTTTTACGTTATTGACAAATTCATGTTTTTGCTGCAGCTCTTCGGCCTTAGTAAAGCTAGCCGGGGTACTCCTGCCGATAAACAGAAGCTCCTGCCCCTTATGCAGCGGTTTATTCTGCAGGTGTATTTCAGCAACATTAATTTTCTTAAAAAACTTAACAACCTCTCCAAGAAATACCTTTTCATAAGTATTTCCAAGCTGAGCACTTAAGGCATTCTGCGGCGCGCCGAAATAAAATCCGCTTGAAAACCCGCGGTTAAATACTCTCCGCAGTTGAACTTTTAGCTGCTTTTTTAAGGAAGCGGTAAGGTTTCCCTCAAAATAAGCGTCAATTGCCCTGCGGTAAACGCCGGTAACCACCTTAACATATTCAGGAGCACGCCTGCGGCCTTCTATTTTGAACGCATCTATTCCGGCTTCGATCAGTCTATCTATAAAATCTATAGTACAGAGGTCTTTTGCACTTAACGCGTAATCTCTGCCCAGTATGTAATTACCCTCATCTTCTGAGTCTTTGACCGAAAACTCTCTACGGCAGTACTGCAGGCATTCTCCCCGGTTAGCCGACTTGCCGGAGGAGTAGCTTGAGAGGAAACATCTGCCTGAAATGCTGATACACATTGCCCCGTGTATAAATGCCTCTATGCGGCAATTGATTTTTTTCTCTGTTTTCTTTTTAATAATTTTTCTGATCTCTGTTAACGTACATTCACGCGCAAGAACCACTCTTTTTGCGCCAAAATGGGCAAATGATTCCAAAGCCGCGCTATTAGACACACTGGCTTGAGTAGACAGATGCACTGGAAGCTTCAGTTTGTTGGCGATGTTCATTACCGCCATATCCCAGAGTATCACACCGTTTATTCCGGCCTGCCTTGCCTTTTTGAGTATTGTTTCAACTTTTTTGAGCTCATGTTCCATAATAATAACATTAAGCGCCAGATATCCCCGCTTCTTGCGCGCGGCTAAAAAATTCATTATCTTTTCTATCTCATACGCGTCAAAGTTACCCGCAAGATTGCGCATATTTAAACCTTTTACACCGAAATACACACTGTCTGCTCCGCTGTCTATGGCAGTAACCAGCGCCGGCCAGTCTCCGGCAGGGGCAACAAGTTCCGGTTTCTTCAATATGTATTTTGTTGTTTTTTTCATACTCTAATATGTTAAGTAGACATTACACAGATTTTATTGCGGATATTTTCCAGTTTGCCAAAACAGATAAGTTTATCTCCTAAGGCGATTTTTGTGCGCGCGGAAGGATTGGGAATAATTTCACCCTCTTTTTGTATAGCTAAAACCGTCACATCCGCGTCTCTTAATTCTGAATTCATAAGCGTTTATCCAGCACCTGGCTGTCCTTACATACCTCGATCTGGGAGATACCATACCCGCCGGTGGCAACAACCAGTTCTTCAAAGGTCACCCGTTTAATCAGTTCGTTCTTAATAAAACGGGACCTCAGGAGATTTGTTAATTTTTTGTCCAGTTTCGTATACGAAGCAATGCGGTAACTTGCAATTATGGCAATGAGCACCACTCCCAGTTTTAGCCACGGCTGCACAGATTCGGGAAACACAGAGTTAAACAGTGAAAGCATATAATCAGACGCGAACAACTCCGAACGCAGCGAGTTGGCCAAAGTAGCAATCAATGTTACAAATCCGGCATGCCCGAGAATAATAAGCGTAGAGGCAATACGCCTTCTCCGCGGGTTGCCCGTAATCAATTCTGATTCCTTTGTTGTAAAACCCGTGCCTGAGAAGCATGAGAGCGACTGAAACGATGCCATCGGCCAGTCAAGCCCGGTCAGTTCAAAGGCTACCGCGCCAAGCCTGACCGCGATAAAAGAAACAAAAAGCACAATTAGAAATAGCAATACATTCATTGATCACTCCTTTATTTTGATTTGAGATGTTTTATTCTTCAGCAGGGCAGATGTCCAGCCTATAACCATGCCGGTTATCAGAGTAAGAAACAATATGATCGCCCGGCTTGTCGTAAACGCCCAAAACAAGAACTTGATCTCAACTTTTTCATAGTTTTGCGCCACAAATATCACTAATAAAAATAAAGCGGCAATAACCAGCCAGAACTTCCATCGCATAATCAACCTCCTTAATAAACACATAGTTTATAGAGCATCCGCCGACATAAACTATCTGTACGAATCGATCCCTAAGCTTAAATCAAAATTTCTTTTTAAATTTCAGATATAATTTTTCTTCGCCCTTTTCTGAGGGCTGCTGTTCCTGCTCCTGCTGTTGCTGAGTTTTTGTCTGGTTAAGCTGTTTTTCGGCATTGACAAATATTGTATCTGTAATTTTCACTTCTCCTTTAACAGTATGCGTAGCTGTACCATTGCCGCTGCCATTTGTGTCTTTCTGCGGCGGCTCCACCTCATATCCTACCTTCAGCTTATCGGCAAGCGAAGTGGTAATGCCCATTGTTTTTGTCTCATTGCGATAAAAAAGGGATATATCGCTGATGCCAAAGCGCCTGGCAATTTTACTGCCTGTTCCGGCAAGAACAAAGTAATCAACAAAATCCTTGATCAGATCCGCGGATATCCTGCCGCTTTGAAGCGATCCCCGCGTACTGCCCCAGGCGCGCCCGGTAGCCAGCATAACCAATAATAACTCCTGCGTTAAGACGGGGGTTGAGCTTAAAGTAAGTTTCGGCTCATCCATAGTGCCTTGCAGCACCATGCTAATCACAACATCCGCAACTTTTGCCGAGCCCCGGATATTCAATTTCGGCCTTTTCGGGTCTCCGACAAAAACTATCTTGCTGTTTCCAAGCTTTATCCGTGCGGTTTTACCTCCTGAAACCAGGCCTCCCCGTAAAACAATTTCACCGTTTAACTGTGCTGCCTCAAAAAGATTATCGCAATACATTAAAACTGACCCCGGGCAATCTACCATAGAAAATCTCTCTTTTATAATGTTTTCTATATAAAAACTTCCTTCCGCGGCCAGTTCTGAGAGCGTGCCGGCAATACGAATGCTTACATCGCTAAAAACCCCGGAAAGAGTGCTCAATACCGGCCTGCGCGTGAAAAGATCAATGATCTCCCGCGCGCTTACTCTTTTAGAATACAGCTTAAGCTCAAGGTTCATGTTTTTGTAATCACCATAAAAAAGGATAGTATCGGAAAACGGAAGCTTAAGCCGGCCATTATAAATGTTAAGCTGGATATCCTTGAGTTTAAACTTCCGCATGGCAAGATCTATCCGCTGTATCCGGATCACCGCGCCAGGGGGAAGTTTATTCGGGCTGATAATAAGTATATTATGCAATGATGCTTTGGAGCGGATCGTCCCTTCGGTTTTTTCCACAGTTATATTATGTGAGCGGGTAAAATAATACAAAAACAACCGGGCAACGTTTTCCGCTCCTTTTGCGGTATAAAAAACAAGATAGCCTGCTGTGCATATCAACACGAAAATCAAAAATGTAATTATGAATAAAAATAAATTGTTCTTTCTGTACATAATCTCTTATTTAAAACAAGCATATGCTGCGCTATAAAAAACACCCTATTGTTGTCTATTTTTATTATACCTTAAGAAGGAGTAAATTCAGCAGAATTTTTAAAAATGCCGTAATCGGTGAGTGAATGGGGAGGGTATCATATCTTCACGCGAAACAGATTCTCTTTAGCTGTTTAAAACACTACGCGATATCTTTTAAACATAATTATCCCCCCATTCACTCACCGATTACAAAATGCCGGATATGAATTGTCTTGACTCAGCCTGGTGTTGATATATACTGTTAAGCACAGAATCATACTTAGGTTAAGGCCGCCCGGATTTTGGTTTGGGAGGCCTATTTTTTAAAATCATGATGAAACAAATTCCGATCTCCACATTATTAAACGCGTTAAAAAAATACAACACTTTTGTTTTTCTGGACAGCAGCTTAAGCGATAAAGAAAACCGGCAATCCCTGCTTTTTATCAACCCGCGCAAAGTGATCTGCTGCTACAAAACATCCGGCATAAAATCCTGCCTGAATAAAATGCAGCAGGAAAAACAAAAAGGCAACTATCTGGCCGGGTTTCTTTCTTATGAGGCAGGCTACGCGTTTTGCCAAAAACCGTGCGCAGGAAAATCCCATGCTTTTCCTTTGATCTGGATGGGTGTTTTTAAAAAACCGGTTATTTATGACCATGAAAAAGGCTGTTTTCTCAATGCGCCCTTCAGGCTTAAATCCATTCAGCAAAACAGGGAGCGCAAAAGCTGCAGGCTTTCAAATTTAAAACTAAGCATTGCTAAAAGAGATTACATAAAAAATACAAACAAGATCAAGAAACTTATCGCGGCCGGCGATACCTACC
>DAOVNL010000126.1 GCA_030630245.1 Candidatus Omnitrophota bacterium
CCGATAATGTCTATCTGTTCGATCTCAGCCTGAAGTTTCTGCCTGTCAATCTGTTTTACGGCAGTAATTGCTGCCGCGACCCCGTATACCTCTCCTGCTTTGATCTCAGCAGCACGTACAATACGCGCTTTCATAATAATAGGTGTTTCAAAAAAAGGAACTTTCAGATTTACTTCTAAATCCGTATTTAAACTTAACGGGTGAAAAGATTCAAAACAAATACCGGCAGCGCTCAGGTTTTTCGTTACAGTGGAGTTCCACGCAGGTGCCGCGCCCCCCGCATGCAGTATCCTATACCGCATTGCCAGCTGCGCCCTTACTCTGGCAAATTGCCGCTTGTTTTGCAAATCAAGATTGGCTTCTTCTTTATCTTTAACCTTCATTTTTAACTTTCCTTTTCCCTTTATTATAGTTACACAAACTCTTTTCAAATTCAAGCAGCTCTTTCTTAAGTTCTACCCCCAAAGCATACCCGCCTATTCTTTTGCCTGAGGCAACTACCCGATGACAAGGGATCAAGAGAGGCAACGGATTTTTCTTTAATGCCGATCCCACAGCCCGCTGGGCATTCGGACGGCCGATACGCTCTGCTATCCATTTATATGTTCGGGCCTGCCCCGGCTTAATCTCACAAGCAGCCCTTAAAACATCTCTTTGAAAAGGTGTGCATCCTTTTATAATATCAATACTTTTGCCAATATTCAATGATATTTTTCGCTGTTCTTTCATCTATCCCCTTTATTTTCTTAAGCTGCTTAATATTAATACCCTTTAATAAAACGATATTCTCAAGCGCTTTGAGCAGAATCTGCCTTCTCTTCCTGCCTATACCGGGTATCTGGTCAAGTTCAGAGACAAGTATCTGCTTTTTACGCAAATTGCGGTGATAGCTCAAGGCAAAGCGATGCGCTTCATTCCGGATTGCCGCCGCAAGCCTTAAAGCCTTGGAATTAAGCGGCAAGGATAGGGGCTTGTTCTGCCATTGCACATAAATATGCTCGAATTTTTTGGCAAGGCTGATTATCGGAATGTTGATTTTTAAACTTTTAAGCTGTTCGGCGGCGCACTTTAGGTGCCCTTTTCCGCCGTCAATAAGTATCAGGTCAGGCCTATCAAGAGCGGCCGATATAACACCGGTAAAACGCCTTTTCAGCACTTCCCGCATCATCGCGTAATCATCAATTCCTTTTACAGACTTAATTTTAAAACGCCGGTAATCTTTTTTGTAAGCGCGGCCTTGCTTAAAACGCACCATAGAGCCTACTGCCTCAAAACCGGAAATATTAGAGATATCATAGCCTTCAATATATACAGGACGCCTTTTTAATCTCAGCACCTTCTCTAATGCCTCGACCTGATCCGCAACAGTATAGCGCTTATAAGGAATAGGCACTGAGCTTAAGCTTTCGATAGTATCGCGCAGTTCAAGCGCGCGTTCGAAATTATGAATTGAAGACGCGTCCTTCATTTCACTCGATAACTTTTTGATAAGATCCGTCTTTTTGCCTTTTAAGAACAGCAGGAGATTATTAACATTTTTATCATACTCATCTTTGCTTACCAGCCCCTGGCAGGGCCCCGGGCAAAGTTTGAGATGATAATTCAGGCACACAAACTTAGGGATCACATTACATGTCCTGAGCGGAAAGATCCTGCGCATAAAGTTCAGTGCCTGGCGCAATAATTTTGCTGAGGTATAAGGGCCGAAATACCGCGCCCCATCCTTTTTTTCGCGTCTTACTATACGCAAACGCGCGAATTTTTCGTTTGTGCTCAAGCGCAAAAGCGGATAGGCCTTGTCATCTTTTATGTCTATATTGAACTTCGGTTTGTTTTCCTTTATAAGAGCGGCTTCTAAGATCAGCGCTTCGGCTTCAGTTGAGGTGGTAATAAATTCAATATCGGCGATCCGGCTTATCAACAGCCTTATCCTTCGCGGCTTAGCTGATGAGCCAAAATACGAGCTCACGCGTTTTTTTAGTGAAACAGCCTTGCCGATATAAATGATAATCCTGTCATTATCCAGCATTAGATAAACACCGGGGCTATCCGGCAATGACTTTACTTTATCGCTTAATTTCATGATTTGAATTTCAGATTAATACCCTTAAATATTTTAAAATACCAGCCCATCAAAAAAAAGATCATTATACCGCCGGATATAGAGATCAAAAGGCTCAATCCATTATTTAAAAAAGAGCAGCTGTTGGAATAAGCCCATAGGCAAAATACCCCCATGAGCAAAGAGATCAAAAAAGTTTTCAGCGAATTAACAATAAGGGATACAAGGCCGAGATTACCGATTTTTCTGCGCAGCAAAAAGATCAGGATAAAAAAATTGGCTATGGATGAAATAGAGGTAGCCAGGGCCAGTCCTCCCGCCTGAAGCACACGCATAAGCAGAAAGTTAAAAATAGTGTTGATAATAAGGCATAAAAACGTTATTTTGATGGGCGTAACGGTATCCTTCAACGCGTAAAAGCAGGAAGTTATCACCCTCGCGCCGCTATACGCAAAAAGCCCTATGCAGTAAAAAGCCATGGCAAAGGAAGTCATCTGAGTGGATAACGCGTCAAATTTACCGCGTTCAAATAAAAGCCGGATAATCGGTTCAGAAAGCACAAAAAGTCCGATGCTTGAAGGGATAAGTAATACCAGCAATGACCGCAGAGATACCTCAAGCGTTTTCTTCAATCCGTTCATGTCATTGGCTATGGCCTGCCGCGATAAAGTAGGAAGACAGGCAGTAGCCATGGCAGTGCCGAATAATGCCGTAGGAAACTGAATAAGCCTGTTCGCGTAATACAGTGCCGCTATAGCGCCCTCGCCGACAATTTGGCCTAAACTCGCGAACATGGTGTCAATAAACACATTAAGCTGGTATATGCTGGAGCCCAGCATTCTCGGCAAGAGCAATCTCCCTATTTTTTTGATTGCCGGGTGCTGAAAGTCAAATGTAAAGCGAAAACAAAACCCCTTTTTTATCAGCACCGGGATTTGAATAATAAGCTGTAAAACCCCTCCGACAAGCACAGCAATAGACAGCCCGATTATCGGTTCCTGAAAATGCCCGCACAAATAAAGCCCGAAGACTATCATTGTGATATTTAAAAAACATGAACCCGCGGCCGGAGCGGCAAAGTGCTTTAAGGTATTTAGAATCCCCATTACATAAGCAGACAAGCCGATAAGGAAAATAAAGGAAAACATTATTCTGCTTAAGCGGATCGTCAAATCCATCTTTGCCGGATCATTGACAAATCCAAAAGCGATGATCCTTACTATAAGAGGCGACAAAATAGTACCAAGCAAGGCAATTGCCGCCAGGATAATTACCACTGTGCTCAGTAAAAGATTGGTAACCCGCCAGAATTCTTTATTGTCTTTCTTATCCAGATACTCGCTTAAAACAGGGATAACCGCCGCGTTAGCCGCCCCCTCTCCTACTAAGTGTCTGAGAGTATTAGGGATACGAAAAGCGACGACAAAGGCCTGCACCGCGGCGGCCGTGCCGAACATCCTGGCGATAACCACATCCCGCGCAAACCCTAAAATCCGGCTAAGCAGAGTAAAAAAACTGACCACACCTGCTGATTTAAATAATTTTTTATGTTCACTCATTTTTTTGTCTCACTCAATACGCGATAACCGCGTTTTTCAAAATCTCTTGACATCCTCTCCTACCTGTGCTATATTTTTACAAAATTCTTAAGAAAGGAGAAATTTTATGCCGTCAAAGAAATCAGCTATCAAAGAATTAAAAAAATCCAGGAAGAAACAAGAACACAACACATCGCTGAAAAAAGCATTCAAAATCGAAGAAAAAAAGATTAATTCTTTATTAGCATCCAAAGACACAACAAAGCTTAAAACCCAGATCAGCGGTTTTGTTTCTAAGATCGATAAAGCTGTTACTCAAAAGTTAATGCATAAGAACAAAGCATCCAGAAAAAAAGCACAATTATTAAAAAATGCGCATCAGCTTAGTTCCGCGAAGTCTTCTTAAAGAATTAGGTTAAAAAAAATCAATCACTTGTTAGTGCACAGCCGCACTATAAGTGTTTCTAACGTTAAACCG
>DAOVNL010000028.1 GCA_030630245.1 Candidatus Omnitrophota bacterium
CCGGCAGACAGAAGCATGCCTGAAAATAGATTATAACCGGGCAAAGTTAAAATCAGCAATGGTCAGTCTTGCTCAGGCTGAGAAAAAAGTTAAGATGCATAGGGAGCTTTATAATATCGGGGCGATAAATAAATTAAAACTTGCGGAAGTGGAGGCAGAAGCCGGAAATGCTAAGCATCAGGTTGAGGCGGCCCAGGTCGAAATCGCTTCCGCGAGAGAAGAATTAAAGAAGACCGAACTGTATGCGCCAACTGACTGTGTTTTAAATGAGCGCAATATTGAGATAGGAGAACTGGTCTCTCCATATACGCCTAAGGCAATAGTGGTAACGGAAATTGATACTGTTTTTGCCGAGGTGGGCGTAGTTGAAAGGGACGTGACAAAAATAAAGATCGGACAGCTTGCGCGCATTTATGTTGATGGGTATCCGGATCTGCCTTTTGACGGGATCATCGACAATATTTATCCTGCTCTTTCGGATAAGACAAGGACACTGCCTGTTGAGATTAAGATAGATAATTCCCGCCGGATGCTTATGCCGGGGATGTTTGCCAGAGCGGATATTATTCTTTTTGAAAAACCCGGGGTTATCAGCATTCCTCGCGTAGCTTTGAAAAGATTAGAGGACGCGTCTTTAGTTTATATCATTGATGAGGCTACAAATACAGCCCAGGAGCGGCTAGTCGAAACAGGGTATGAATCAACAGACTATATAGAAATTCTTAGAGGTTTAAAAGAAGGGGATCTGGTGGCAATTTCAAATATCGAGCAGTTGACTTCGGGTACCCCTGTCCAGATTACAGAAATCCAGGTTCGCGAAATATAATTTAGTCGTTTTTCTAATCCAAAGGTAAAACAATGAGTCTTCCGGAATTTTCGGTTAAAAAGCCTATTACAATTTTAATGTTTGCTACTGGAGTTATCCTATTGGGAATAATTTCATGGAGCAGGCTTTCTCAGGAACTCTTTCCTCCTATAACCTATCCGCAGATAACTGTTATAACTTCTTATGAAAATGCCGCGCCCGAGGAAATCGAGGCACTGATAACACGCCCGATAGAGGAATCAGTAAGTGCCGCTTCAAGTATCCGCAAAGTCAGTTCAACCTCCCGGGAAGGTACAAGCATAGTAATATGTGAATTTAACTGGAATACGAATATGGATTTTGCGGCTTTGAACGTGCGGGAAAAAGTAGATCTGATAAAAGAAAAACTGCCTCGCGATGCTGAAGAACCTATTGTCATGAAGTATAACCCGTTTGATACCCCTATTATGATTTTAAGCGTTACAAGCGAAGGGGCGTATTTTTCTCCTTATGAGCTCCGGGAAGTCTCACGCAGGGTTATAAAAGATGAGCTGGAAAAAATCGACGGCGTGGCTCAGGTAGTTATGACCGGCGGCAGGGAAAGAGAGATAGTAGTTGATCTCAATCAGCAGAGATTGCGGGCATTTAATGTTTCGATCATGGATATTATTGAGCTTTTCAAATCAGCGAATTTAAATTATCCTGCCGGGACAATTGAAACCAGCTTTTATGAATACCTGGTAAGAACCATAGGTGAGTTTCGCACTGTTGATGAAATGTATGATATGCCTCTGCTTATTGAAGACCGAAGCGAAGAAGAAGAAGGCCGCAGGCAGGATTTAACCAGGGAAGAAAAGGAAAGGAAAAAAAGAGTTATATATATCAGGGAACTGGGAGAGGTTCACGATACCTTAAAAGAGCAAACAAGTATTTCCCGGTATAACGGCTATGATAATATCTCCTTGAGCGTGCAGCGGCAGGCAGACGCGAACATACTTGCCGTTAACAAGCAGATCTATGAAAAGTTAAAGATTTTAAAGCAGACGCTTCCGGATGAAATAACTCTTCAGGTGGTTTACGACCAGTCTGTATTTATCGAGCAGTCAATTCTGCAGTTAAGAGATAATGCCTTGCAGGGGGGTATCCTTGCTTTTATTATTTTGCTTTTGTTCCTGAAGAATTTCCGCAGCGCTATAGTAGTTACCATCAGTATTCCGATATCCATACTTTTTACTCTTATCCTTATGTTTTTCGGAAAATTGTCTTTAAATATGATGTCTTTGGGAGGCCTGGCCCTGGGGGTCGGATTGCTGGTTGATAACGGCATTGTTGTTATTGAAAATATATACCGTCATCAGCAGATGAAAAAAGACGTTAAAACCTCGGCTATTGAAGCCTCAAATGAGGTTTTCAGCGCTGTTGTTGGTTCGACCTTAACCACTGTTGCCGTATTTTTGCCTTTGGTTTTTGTTGTCGGTATTGCCGGGCAGTTATTTAAAGAGCTTGCGCTTACGGTAACGTTCTCTCTTATTGCCTCTGTTATTACCGCCATGAGCCTGACGCCTATGTTCATGTCCCGGGGGAAAACGGGAAAAATCGCTTTGGTCAATAAGGACGCGGAGGTTATAGCCAAACAAAAACAAGCACAGAAAAAATCAAAGAGATTTAAAGGCCCTGTTCCTTATTTAATAGTTTTAGGTATTATAGCAGGAACACTTTTAGTTGCAGGGTTCAGTTTTAAACTGCTGCTGTCTTTGGACAGAGAGTTTATGCCCAAGCTGGATCAAAGGCAGTTTATGATCAAAGCGACTATGCCCGCGGGGACTAATTTAAAAGCAACTAATGCGGTTGTGCGCAGAATCGAAGATATTGTCCTGGACTTTCCGGCTGTAAAGGATGTGACGGTCAATATCGGTTCTTCCAAGGAATCCAAGAAGACAGGCGCTGTAGAAATGCTTGGCTCAAATGAGGCAAATATTATAGTCAACCTTAATCCGCGGCCGGGCCGCAGTCTCATGTTTTTATTTAAAGAAAAGGAAGAGGGGGCGGATAAAAACGATATCGCGACCTCAGAATTGGTGCAGCAGATAAAATCAGCTTTATCTGGAGTTGAGCTGCAGGAAGTTAAGATCGAGTATGTTTTACAGGAGAGTGTGTTTAAGTCCGTATTTGCCGGAAGCGCGCCGCTGGTTATTGTATTGAGGGGATTTGACCTTGAGAATATTCTGATCCCGGCGGCAAAGGAGATAGAAAAGCGGCTCGCAAAAATAGAGGGGGTTTACGGAGTCAAGGACAGCCTGACCCCGCCAAGCCCGGAAGTTAAAATTCATATACGAAAAGACCGTGCTTCTTTGTATCAGCTTAATGTCAACAAGGTCTCTGCTGTAGCGCAAGCGGGAATTCGCGGGTATATAGCTACAAAATTCAAGGAAGAAGGCCGGGAAATCGATGTGCGGGTGCGGTTAAGGAAAGAAGATAGCGGAGATTTTCAAAAAATCGGCAAACTCCTGATATTCTCGCCTTTAGGCATGCATATATTTTTGGACCAACTGGCTTATTTGGCTAAGGGCAAAGGGCCTACTGAAATCAAGAGGGAAAGCAAGCAGAGAGTTGTATTTGTAAGCGCTAATATTTATAACCGCGGATTGAATGAAGTTGTTGATGAAACAAAAGGGATTATCGCGAATATTAAGGAAGAACTGCCCCAGAATTACAGTATAGAAATTGGCGGAGAAAACAAGGAAATGGAAGAATCCTTTAAGAGCCTGCAGTTCGCGCTTATCCTGGCTTTAGTGCTTGTTTATATGATCATGGCATCTGAATTCGAATCCTTAATACAGCCGTTTATAATTATGTTTACTGTTCCGTTGTCTTTGATCGGTGTAAGCTGGACATTGTTTTTTACTCAGACTCCCTTGAGTGTAGTGGTTGCTTTAGGATTTATTATGCTGGGAGGGATTGTTGTCAACAATGGAATTCTTTTAATCGATTTTATGAACCTTGCCCGTAAGCAGGGGCTGGGAATTTTTGAAGCGGCAATTCAATCCAGCCGGGTTAGAGCAAGGCCGATCTTAATGACCTCATTAACAACAATTTTCGGGCTTATGCCTTTGGCTTTTGCCCTGGGAGAAGGCTCAGAACTGCGTGCTCCCATGGCCAGAACTGTAATGGGCGGATTGACAAGCGCTGCCTTTCTTACGCTTTTTATCGTTCCCTGCGTTTATATTATTCTGGAAAGCGTTAAAGAGCGGGTAATGAGTTTTTTCCAGCATGAAAAAGAAGATGAAGAGGGACGTGTTTTGGTTTATCCTAAGCGGACAATTATCGAAGAAATTGATGTGTCTCATTTAATGAAAAGAAAGCCAACTGATGCGGATTCCAAACAGGCGGAAGAAATAGAGGAACGTCCGGAACCCGAAGAACTCAAAGAGGATGAACGTTTAAGCAAAGAGGTTAAAAAAGAATTGAATCCGCGTCAGTTTCAAGCACTTGATTTTATCAGGCAAACAGGTAAAATTACCCGCCTTGAATATGTTGTTAAGTTTAAAGTCCCCTTACCTATAGCTGACAGGGAGCTTGAGGAGTTGGTGGCAGAAAATTTGATAAAAGTTTTGGGGCAAGGTCCGAACAAGGTTTATTTTGCGGCAGAGGAGAAAGAAGACTAAGATGAGCCTACCGCGTTATTCCGTTAACCGGCCGATAACGATCTTCATGATTTTTTTAGGAGCTTTGATTCTGGGGATAGTTTCTCTGGGCAAACTGCCTGTTGAGCTTATGCCTAATACCAGTTTCGGTAATGTCACTATTTTTATCAATGTCCGCGGCGGTATCCCTCCGGTTGAAATCGAAGAAAGAATAACCCGTCCTGTTGAAGAAGCGGTTTCTTCGGTCAGCCATGTGCGCAGTATTGAATCTACTTCAGAAGAGGCAAGCGCTACTATCGTTATAAAATTCGAACCCGGAACTAATATGGATTTTGCCGCTTTAGAGGTAAGAGAAAAATTTGCCCGGGTCAAGAATGATCTGCCGGAAGAAATAGAGAAGCCGATTATTGCTAAATATGAATATTCAGACGTTCCGGTTATAATCCTGGCAATGACCGGAGGTAAGCGTTATACTCCGGAAATGTTGGGCAAGATAGTGGATGAGAGCCTGAAGACAAGACTTGAACGTATAAACGGCGTTGCTGATGTGGAAATAGGCGGGAGGAGAGAAAGAAAGATTCTTGTTGAAATCCAGCAGGCAAAGCTGGATGCTTATAAAATGCCGATTAATAAAGTTATTAATGTTTTGGGCACAAACAATTTAAACCTGCTTGCCGGAGAGGTTCAGAAGACCCGGGATAAATTCTTAGCCAGGATCATCGGCGAATTTAAAACCATCAAGGATATCGAAAATATCGGTATCGCTGCTACTGAATCAGGAACAATAATACGTTTAAAAGATTTAGCCCGGGTAAAAGACTCTTACCTGGAGGCGACAAGCTATTCCCGCACTAATCTTGCTCCGACTGTCTCTGTCTATGTGCAGAAGGAAAGCATGGCCAATACTCTTAAGATGACCGATGCGATCCTTGAAGAGATCGAGAATTTTAAGAAGGAAGAAAACCTTTCAAAAAGAGGGATTCGTCTTATTCCGGTTTACAATCAGGGGGATTTTATCCGCAAAGCCGTAAAGGATGTTCAAAGCTCATTGCTTTTTGGAGGATTTCTGGCGATATGTGTGCTTTGGATTTTTTTACGGGATTTTAGTTCTACAATTACCATAGGTATTTCTATCCCCGCAGCAATTATATGTACTTTTTTCATGATGTTTTTTCAAAAGCTAACGCTTAACATAATGACCTTAAGCGGATTGGCTCTGGGCAGCGGTATGCTGGTCGATAACGCTATTGTCGTTCTGGATAATATCTCTAAAAAACGTAAGGCGGGGCTTGAGCGCAAAGAAGCGGCAAGTTCGGGAGCTGAGGAAATGTGGCTGGCGATATTTGCCTCAACTCTGACTACGATTATTGTTTTCCTGCCGTTTATTTTTGTCAATAAAGAGATAAGATTGTTGTATGAAGGGCTGGCAATGACAATTGTTTACGCGTTGGTCGCGAGTTTGCTTGTCGCTGTTACTCTTGTGCCTGTTTTATCGGCTTTTTTTGGAAAAAGAAAAATGGAAAAGCCGCCGCAAGAGAAGGAGCAGGACGAAAGATGGTTCTATGAAATTAAAGAGGAGAAAGAGCAAGAGAAGCGTCCGCCGCTTAGCAATAAATTATTGAAATCATTACATAACATATACAGGCATTCCCTGGGAAGGGCACTGCGTTTTCGCCTTTACATGGTTATTGCTGTCTTCTGTATCTTTGGAATATCTTTCTATGTTTTTACGGAAAAGCTGGGAATGGAATTTTTAGGCAAAACAGAAGAAAATGAATTTACGATTTTTGTGGAGCTGCCTACAGGGGCAAAACTGGAGATTTCTGATCAGGTGATCAAACAGGTTGAAGAAATTTTAGCCGAGGTTCCTGAAGTAAAGACGCTTTCAAGCCGGATTAAGCCGTGGTCAAGCAAGGTGTTTGTAAAGCTTGTCCCTCTTTCTGAACGGGAACGTTCAAACAAGGAAGTAATCGATTATTTGAGAGAAAGAGTTAAGGAGGTTCCCAATGCTTTTATTTATTTTGAAGAACCGCAGAGCATGTCCGCCAAAGAATTGCATATCGAGCTTTATGGCTATGATTATAATACCTTGCGTGAAATTGCGGTTAATATTTCAAAACGGGTTGGGTCTATCCCCGGGTTTGTGGATGTAAAAATAAGAATGAGAGAAAAGCGCCCGGAGCTTCTGGCTGTTGTTAATAAAGCCAGGGCGGCAAAATGGGGGCTTAGTGTTTCTCATATCTCCGATACGGTGCATGCGAAAATGAGAGGTTTGGTAGCGACAAGATTTCATTCAGAGGCTAAGCAGGTCGAAACTATCGCCAGGCTGCGCCGTGAGGATAGAAAGACATTTGATGATGTGCATAAGCTTACTTTGGTTACCTCCGAAGGCAATATAATCTATTTTCAGCAGGTGGCTGAGTTTAAACCCGGTGAAGGCCCGACTGAGATCTGGCGCAAAAATAAACAAAGAATGATCGAGGTAAGCGCGACAATGGCTAAATACGATCTTTCGCAATCAGTGGCTATTGTTCAGGACGCACTCTCTGATATGAAGCTGCCCAAGAATTATTACTATCGCTTCGGCGGTGATTATGAAAAAATGATCAAGGGCAAAAGTGAGCTTATATTTGTCACCTGGGTTACCCTTGCTTTGATCTATATGGTTCTGGCATCCTTGTTTGCTTCATTTATGCAGCCGCTTGTAATACTTTCTTCGGTTCCGCTTGCTCTTATAGGTGTTACCATAGCGCTTTCTTTAACCAGAAAGCCTAAAAGTGTGTCCGTATTTATCGGGATCATTATGCTTGCCGGTATTGTGGTCAATAACGCGATAATACTTGTGGACAGGATCAACTATTTCCTGAGAGAAAAAAAGACAAACAGATACAAGGCGGCTATGCTCGCGGGATTAGACAGGCTGCGTCCGATACTGATGACATCGTGCACAACATTGTTCGGGCTTCTTCCCATGGCCTTAGATAGAACAGAGGGCTCCGGTTTATGGGCTCCGCTGGCGATCACTGTTCTGGGAGGGCTTTCTGTTTCTACGGCTTTTACGCTTTTTATTGTCCCGAGTATTTTTCTTCTTTTTACTGATATACCGCTTTTTTTTAAACCCAGACGCAAGAAGTCTTATTCGTATGACTGGAAGGGGTTTGAACGAATCTCTGACTTGCCTAAACAGGATTGATATTCTCCCGAAGCCTTGTGTTAAATCGCGAGAGCTTAAATTTAGAAGAGTTATAGTTACTGCTGGTTTTTTCCCCCTAGTTTGATATAATATTTTCTATGAATCAGCTCCATACTTCTAACTTAACATTCCCTGAGGTAAGAATCGTTGAAGCGTCTGCCGGTTCCGGCAAAACATATGAGTTGGCTAAAAGATATATCCAGCTGCTGATTAACTCAAACCTGAGGCCGGATGAAATACCGCTGCGGAATATACTGGCGATTACTTTTACCCATAAAGCGACAAGACAGATGCGGGAGAGGATCTTAGAGCAGCTTAAAAAGATCGCTTTAGATGCCTTTTCAAGTCAAAGCGAAAAGATTAATTTGCTCGGGGCTTTGGGCCATAAAGAGGAATATCTGCGGGAAAGGGCATTCAGGATCCTTGACTATATTATTGCTAATTACAATTTCTTCCAGGTTAAGAATATCGACAGCTTTATAAATGTTATCCTTTCCGGATGCGCGTCGGAATTAAACCTGTCCGCTAATTTTCGTATCAAGGAAAACTACTCTTCGTATGTATCCTACGCGCTTGATGAGTGCATAGACCGGGCAAACC
>DAOVNL010000029.1 GCA_030630245.1 Candidatus Omnitrophota bacterium
AAGTTTAAGAATAAGAGTGCCGGCAAAAAGAAAGAGAAAATCCTGACGCCTACTGAGTTGGTTTTTAATGCCGTAATCAAAGGCAACCGGGATGATATAAAAGAATATGTCCTGGATGCGCTGAACTCAAAAGTAGACCCGGAGGTGTTGGTGAATAAAGTAATGATACCGGCAATTAATAAAGTAGGGTCTATGTTTGAGGCAAAGGAATATTTTTTGCCTCAGCTTATCGCCAGTGCCGAGGCAATGAAGATTGCTTTTCAATATCTAAAACCTTTCTTGAAAAAAGGCAAGATTAAATCGGTTAAGAAAAATGTTATAATCCTGGCAACTGTCAAAGGCGATATACACGATATCGGGAAAAATATAGTTTCTCTTTTAATTGAAAATCATGGTTTTGAGGTTATTGACCTGGGTAAGGATGTGGGTACAAAGAGAATAATCAGGGAAATACGCAAACAAAAAGCGCCGCTTGTCGGCTTATCTGCTTTAATGACAACAACCATGGTGAACATGAAGGAAGTGATCGAAGCCGCCAGAAAAGAAAAGCTGAAATGCACTTTTATTGTCGGAGGGGCGGTCATTACCGGAACGTTCGCGCATTCTATCGGGGCTGAGTACGCAAAGGACGGAATTGGGGCGGTAAATCTGGCAAAAAGACTTAGTTGCTGATTTTGTCTGGTCTTTTATATATTAATGATTTAATTTGACTTTTATCCCTTCTTTTTGCTGCTTTTAACATGCCTGAGTTTTTAACTAAAGCGTTGCTATATTTGGAGATATTTGCTATACTGATTTCCAGGTGATACTTATGGAGAGGAAAAAAGTAACTATTCCTGATTTGTTGAGAATGAAGCAGGAAAGCAAGAAAATTACCATGCTTACCGCGTATGATTTTCCCATGTCGGTTGTTTTGGAAAAAGCGGGTATTGACATTATTCTTGTCGGTGATTCTCTGGGAAATGTTGTTCTTGGCTATGATTCTACTGTTCCTGTAACTATGGATGAAATGATCCATCATACAAAAGCAGTTAACCGGGGAAGGAAAAAGTCGCTTTTAGTCGGGGATATGCCTTTTATGTCTTTTAATGTAACAGCCAGAAAGACAATAATCAATGCGGGAAGATTTATTAAAGAAGCCGGCGCGGACGCGGTAAAATTAGAAGGAGCTAACCCGGATATAGTTTCTATCATCAAATCTGTTGTCAGGGCCGGTATTCCTGTCATGGGGCATCTCGGGCTTACTCCCCAGACAGCAACAATGCTTGGAGGTTATAAGGTGCAAGGCAGGGAGCCTGAGGCCGCGGATAGTATTATGCGCCAGGCTATCGCCTTGGAAAAGGCCGGTTGTTTTAGCATTGTATTTGAATGTATTCCTGAAACTCTTGCCGAGGCGATCACAAAGAGACTTAAAATACCAACCATAGGCATTGGAGCAGGCAAGGGCTGTGACGGACAGGTTCTGGTTACGCATGATATGCTTGGACTCTACGTTGGATTTACTCCTAAATTTGTTAAAAAATATGCTGATCTTTCAAAACAGATAGATTCAGCGATAGAAAATTTCAGGAAGGAAGTCCTCGCGGGAAAATTTCCCGCGCCGGAGCATTGTTTTAAAACAAAATAGAAGGATAAAGAAGAAATAGTCCGGTACTTTAAATCAGAGATTTTGAATTTCCCGATCATCCGTTTCGCTGAAGGAAAATAATTTTTCTAAGGAGAATATGATGAAAGTTGTTATTGTGGGCCCTGGAGCAATGGGTTGTTTGTTCGCGGGGTATTTTGTTAAAAAAAAGCAGCATGATGTATGGATCTTGGATAAAAACGCCAGAAGAGCGAAAAGGCTTAAAGAAAACGGGATTAGGATCGATTCGGATAAAGGCAGTTTTTCAGTTAAAATTAATGCCACTGCCAGTGTATCTGATATCAAGTCACCTGATCTTGTTATTCTTTGCGTTAAATCATATGACACGGAAGATGTCCTTAAAACCATAGAGCCTGCTCTTACTAAGGACAGCAGAGTTTTAACCCTGCAAAACGGCCTGGGCAACATGGAAATAATGAACGAGATTGTCGGCCCGGAACGTGTACTGGGAGGTGTTACGGCTCATGGGGCAACACTGTTGGGAGAAGGATATACCCGCCACGCCGGACGCGGGGATACCGTGATCGGAAATATGAGCGGAAAGCTTACGGTATCGATGCGTCCGGTGCGGGAATTATTTAATTTGTCCGGGTTTGCCACGCGTCTTACTAAAGATGTTAACAGTATTATTTGGAGTAAGCTGACCATTAATGTCGGTATTAACGCGATAAGCGCGATTACCCGCCTGCAGAATGGGGCTTTAATTGAAAGTGAAGGGACAAGAGAAGTAGTGTCAATGGCCGTAACCGAAGCTGCGCGCCTGGCCAAGAGAAAAAGAATAAAACTTATCTACGATGATCCTATTCAAAAGGTTGAATCTGTCTGCCGGGCGACCGCATCGAATCTTTCTTCCATGCTGCAGGATGTTCTCAAAAAAAGAAAGACCGAAATTGATTATATTAACGGAGCGATTGTCAGGCAGGCCAAAAGTCTTGGTATCCTGACGCCCACAAATGTGATTCTTACTGATCTGGTTAAATCAATAGAATTTGCGTATTCTAAGCAGGCATGATTAGTTTAAGAGAAAAGTTATGAATAAAAAAGTTTTTATTGCCGCGACAAGACAAAATAACGGAAAAACCACCGTAAGTCTGGGGTTAATATATTGTTTGGAGAAGTATTTTAAACGCATAGGTTTTATAAAGCCGGTCGGCCAGCGGTACCTGATCGAGGAAGGGTATAAAGTAGATGAAGATTCGGTGCTCATAGAACATGTTTGCCATATGAAAAGCACCTTAAGTGATATGAGCCCTATTGCTGTTGAACGGGGTTTTACGGAAAATTATATTAGGAATCCAAAAAAGAACGAGCTGATAAAAAAAATAAAAGAGGCATACCGGCATATTCAGCAGAATAATGATCTGGTGATCATCGAAGGCACAGGCCATGCCGGTGTAGGCGCGGTCTTCGATCTGTCTAATGCGTATGTGGCCAAACAGTTAAAAGCAAAGGTTATCCTGGTCTCTTCCGGAGGCATAGGCCGGCCGATTGATGAAATACTTCTTAATAAGGCTCTTTTCGATAAGGAAGGGGTAGAGATCATCGGGGTCATAATAAATAAAGTTTTACCTGAAAAGTATAACAAGATAGAAAAATTAGTACGCAAAGGGCTCTCCAGGCACGGGCTCGATGTCCTGGGTGTTATTCCGTATGAACCGATTTTGAGTAAACCAACGATTTCTCAAATTCAAGCTGAGTTAAACGCGGATGTCCTTTATGGGGCTACTTATTTGGATAACTTTGTAGAAAAAATTGTTATCGGCGCGATGGAGCCGCATGATGCGTTGAACCACATAGAAGATAAAAGCCTGGTTATAACGCCCGGAGACAGAGAGGACATCATTCTTACGGCAATAAGCATGCAGCTTATTTACGGTGATAACGGGCCGTCTGTTGCCGGATTAATATTGACTGGAGGTATAAGCCCTCATCCTTCAGTGCTGAATATAATAAAATTTACGGACATTCCTGTACTTTTAGTTAAGGAAGACACTTACACCGCTTCATCTTGCGTGCATGACATGACGGTAAAAATAAGGGCGCAGGATAAAACAAAGACAAATCTCGTAATTGATTTAGTGAATAAATATGTGGACATGGAGACCATAGTAAACAAATTATAGAGGTAAAATGTAATCGGTGAGTAAATGGGGGGTATGTTTAAAAGATATCGCGTAGTGTTTCAAACAGCTAAAGAGAATCTATTTTGGCTCATTCTCGACTGACATCCTGTCAGTCTCCGAGGGAATTAGCTTATTTTAACATCCATGTAAAATAAGCTAATTAAAGCCGCCAAAACAGATTCTCTTCATCTGTTTCGCGTGAAGATATGATATAACCCCATTGACTCACCCATTGCGGTAAAATATTTTGCTGTTTTGAATACCAATGCAAAAAGATGTGTGTTTGCAAAATCAGCAATGTTAAAAAAATTAATCCATGAAAAAAATTCTGATTATTAATCCTTTTGGGGTCGGTGATGTTTTGTTCACCACGCCGGTTATAAAGGCCATTAAGAAAAAGTTTCCGGATAGTTTTATCGGTTATTTATGCCAGAGGCAAACGGCTCCGATTCTGGAAAATCATCCGCTTGTCGATAAATTATTTCTGTATACCCGCGGAGATTTAAAGCAGGCAAGAAAAAAGTCTTACCTGGAGTATGTAAAGATGCTTTTCCTGGGGATAAATAAAATAAGGGATGAGAAGTTTGACCTGGCGGTTGATCTTTCTATGGTTAGTCAATACAGTTTGCTGCTCTGGCTTCTTGGCGTAAAACAGCGTTTCGGTTTTGACTATAAGAAACGCGGACTTTTTCTGACTCACAAGCTGCCGATCAATGGATTGGGGCAAAAGCATGTTATTGAGTATTACCATGATCTTTTAAGACTGCTTGAAATCAACGAGTTTGATAGCGAGCTGAAATTCTATACCGCTTTGGCTGACAGACAGTTTGCCGATAATTTTTTGATAAAGAATGCTGTAAATGGCCAAGATATTCTGATCGGCATTGCTCCTTTTGGGGGCGGCAGTTGGGGAGAAGATGCCGGAAGCAAGCAGTGGCCGGATGAGCGTTTTGTACGGCTAATAACGGATTTGTTGAACGCTTATGAATGTAAAATAATAATATTCGGCACGAAAAAGAACGCGGATGATTGTGCAATATTTAAAAAGGCGCTTTCAAATAAAGATGTACTCAATGCTATCGGCAGGACGACGTTGGGTCAACTGGCAGCGTTGATAGGAAAATGCAGTCTTTTTATTTCAAATGACAGCGGTCCTATGCATATTGCCTGCGCAAAGGAAGTTGATACAATATCAATTTTCGGCCCCGTAGATGAGAGTGTTTACGGACCGGTAGGCAAAACAGCCCGTCATGAAATCGTTAAGGCAAATATTAAATGCAGGCCGTGTTATAAAAATTTCAAGAAACCGGATTGCAAAAATATGGATTGTCTTAAGGCGATAAGTGAAGAGATGGTGCTGGATGCGGTTGAGAAAGTGCTTAAAGCAAAAAAAATAAAAAGGAGCAATAGGAAATGACAGTTTCATTTATTGATATAAAAACGCATAATAAATTGATGAGAAAAAACGCGATCAATGCTTTCGCGAAAGTTTTTGATAGAGGCGATTTTATTTTAGGTGAGGAAGTGGAATTATTTGAGAAAGATTTTGCCGGTTATTGCGGCGCCAGGTTTGGCGTAGGGGTCAATTCCGGTACCGATGCTTTGTTTCTGGGGCTGTTGAGCTTAGGAATCAAGCCGTCCGATGAGGTAATTTGTCCTGTTTTTACATATATTGCCACAGCGCTCAGCATATCTTATACCGGGGCAAAGCCGGTGTTTGTTGATATAGATAAAAGAACATTCAATATAAACTTGGCGGAGCTTCAAAGAAAAATCACAAAGCGTACCAAAGCCATTATCGCTGTCCATTTATACGGAAATCCGGCCCCGATGCCTGAGATTATGCGTATAGCCAAAAAATATAAATTAAAGGTTATTGAAGACGCGGCGCAATCGCATGGCGCGCGGATCAGAATAAAGAGCAATAAATGGCAGAAGGTAGGAACATTCGGTGATATCGGATGCTTCAGCTTTTATCCTACTAAGAATTTAAGCGGCTGCGGTGACGCGGGGCTTATTGTCAGTAACAGTAAAGCTATTTTTGAGCGGCTGTTGATGCTTCGCGACCAAGGCCGGCGCGGCAGCAACCGTTTTACGCATTATATACGCGGGTATAATTCCCGGCTTGATTCTTTGCAGGCGGCAATCCTGCGCCAGAAGCTAAAACATCTCAATATTTGGAATGCTGCGCGTCAGCGCATGGCAGGACTTTATTCAAAACTTTTAAAAAATGTACCGGGAATAGAATGCCCGCATCAGGAAAATAATCACAAACATGTTTTTCATCTTTATCCGATACTTGTAAAACGCAGAGATTTTCTGCAAAGGCAACTGCGCGGTTATAATATCCAAACCGGTATAGTTTACCACAGACCATTGCATTTGCAGCCTGCTTATAATGACCTGAGGTATAAAAGAGGTGATTTTCCCGTTTCTGAAAATGTTTGCCGCCATATTCTATGCCTGCCTATGCATCCGGCTCTTACAGCAAAGCAGGTTAAATTTGTAACAGAATGTATTAAAAAAATTCTTAAATGAAATATTTAAAAAAGAAAAGAGGTGCTTATGGAGCCTAAAGAGATCATTCAAAAACTGCTGGAAAATATTGAAAAGGTCATAGTGGGTAAAGAGGAGCCGGTGAAGCTGTGTCTGGCTGCTTTGATAAGTAAGGGGCATGTTCTTATCGAAGATGTGCCGGGGTTGGGTAAGACAATGCTCGCGCGTTCGATCGCCAGATCTATCAATGCTGATTTTAAGCGTCTGCAGTTTACTCCTGATATGCTGCCATCAGATATTACAGGGGTATCTGTGTATAACCAGAAAACCCAGGAGTTCGAAGCGCGTCCGGGGCCGATATTTTCCAATATCATTCTGGCCGATGAGATTAACAGAACTACTCCCAGAACACAATCAGGGCTTCTTGAGTGTATGCAGGAAGCGAGGGTGACGATTGACGGGAAGAGCTATATCTTGCCGCAGCCTTTTTTTGTCCTGGCTACCCAAAACCCGATTGAATTCCATGGCACTTATCCATTGCCTGAAGCGCAAATGGACAGGTTTCTTATACAGATAAATATGGGATATCCTGAGGCGGAAGACGAGGTTTTAATACTGGATAAGCAGATGAAAGAGCATCCTATTGAAAAAATAGGCAGTGTAAGTAATCTGGAGGAGATAGTGATGCTGCAGGAAAAGGCGACAACAATTTACCTGTCCGCGGATATGGTGAAATTCATCACGGGTATTGTCCGCTTAACCAGATCTCATCCTGAGGTTTTACTTGGAGCCAGCCCGCGGGGATCTCTGGCATTAATGCATATATCCAGGGCTTTGGCTTTAATTGAAGGCAGAGATTTTGTAATGCCCGATGATATTAAAAAGATGGCCAAATATGCTTTGGCCCATAGAATTGTATTGAAAACAGAGGCACAAGTAGAAGGAAGAACAAAACAACAGGTGATTGAAGAAGTACTGCGCTCAGTTGTAGTGCCTTTGTAAGGAAAGCTTATGCCGACAAAAAGAGCAATGCAGATGTTTTATTTTTCCTTGCTGCTTTTATTGGGAGCTTGGAGCAGTAAACTTCTTTGGCTTTATTTTGCTTTTGCTTCTATCATTGTGCTGATTCTTTTAGCTTATATCCTTTCGCGGTTCCTTTTGATCAATATCGATATCCGCCGTCATTTAACTCAAAAAGCCTATGAGGGAGAAGTTGTAACCATTGCAATCGAATTGCGGAACAAGATACCTTTATTAGACCAGTCTCTGCAATTACAGGATGTTTTTACTCCTGCTGTGGAGAGCAGCCGGATAAAAACAATGTACTTCAACGGCCTTGGCAAGGGAAAGACGCATTTTTCTTACCAGGAAAAATGCTATAAGCGCGGCGCTTACCGTATCGGCCCGTTTAAACTTAAAGTCTTTGAGCCGCTGGGGCTTTTTTACGCTCAGAAAGAGATCCCGGAATATTCGCTTCTTAGGGTTTACCCGAATATTTTCATTGTGCATAATCTGCCTTTTATTCTCGGCCATTTAGCGCCCAGGTTCGGTGAGCAGACTACAAGGATAAGCGGAGAGTATGAGGAATTTTACGGTATAAGAGAATATCAGCAGGAAGACGGATGGCGGAGGATTCACTGGCGTTCTACTGCCAGGTATTCTGAGCTGATGGTGCGTCATTTTGAACAAAGTGCCAAGTGGCGGGCAATGCTTGTTTTAGATGCCTGCTCTTTAAATGAAATAGGTTACGGTAAGGATACGACATTTGAATATGCTATAAAAATACTGGCTTCATTAATGAAATATCTGCTTTTAAAAAATGCCTCTTTCGGATTACTGGCCTCAAGCCAGGCTCCTTTGCAGATCGGTATAAACAAAGGTAAAGGCCACTTCTATGAAATTTTGGATGCCTTTGCTGTCATAAAGGCTGACGGACAAATGC
>DAOVNL010000101.1 GCA_030630245.1 Candidatus Omnitrophota bacterium
GTTGATAACCTCTTTTGAAAGCCGGTTTTTCCCCTTTTAAAAAAAATAGCTGCCATCCGGCAGCTTAAATTTGTAACATATTGTTAAATAAGTTGTTACGATTTTTAGTGCGTTCTATTAAAAACAGGGGCATAATCTTGCGCAGAAATTGATGATGTGGTATACTTAATCGCTTTTTTATAATAAGATAAAGTTAAATTTATTTTAATGTTCAATTCAGGCATAATTAACGCAAGAGGAAAAGAAGGATTATTATGAAAACCGAGAAGGATTCAGGCAAAAGAGGCAATTTGACTAACAGGATCTTCATTCTGGAAAAAGAGTACCGGGATTTATGTAAGAAAATCACTTCAATGGAAAGAAACTCTAATATCGTTGATTCACTTGAGAGTGAAACTGAATGGAAAAGGGAAAGAAGGGCTTTAAAAGACCAGATATCCACTCTTGAACAGGAAAGAGTTGCTTTTCTTGAGCAGGTTACAAGCCTTGAAAGCCGGCAGGTGATCAGCGTGGAAGTAGAACAGGAGCGCGATAACCTTCAGGAGGTTGCGGCGGGACTGGAGAAAGACAAGCAGAACCTGCTTCAAAGCCTGGATCTTCTGAGTGAGGAGAGAAAGCAATTCATAGAAAAGATCAGCCGTCTGGAAAATATAAGTAATGCTCTTTATCTTCAAAAAGAGCGCCAGGATATGGAAACTGACATTGCTAATCTCAGGTTTAAGAACAACAGGCTGAATACCCAGGTCCAGAAGAATGAGGAGGTCAAAAAAGACCTTGAAAAGAAGATTAAAAACTTGGAAGGCCAGAGCAAAGCTTTAAATTATCTTGATGAAAAGAGCAAGCTGTATAAAGCGGAGCTGGCTGAAGCTGAGAATTATAATGAAGATTTAAAAGGAAAACTTTGCGTTGTCGATGGAGAAAATAAGGAATTGAAAGCAAAGTTGGATGAGCTTGAAAAATACACTCAGGCAGCTAAAAAGAATAAAACATATGAGAGAGAACTCTCCATTAGCATGCGTGAAAACAAAAGGCTTCAGGAAGAGATTTTTGACTTTGAGCAGGAACAAAAGAGCCTGCTTGATAGGATATCTGAATTAAACGATGAATTGTCTTCCGGAAAAATAATCAATAAAGCAAATCTTGACTTGTCTAAGAAGATAGATCAGATTGAGGCTATTAATAAGGAATTACTCGGGAAGATTTCAATTCTTGAAGAGGATAAGAAAGAGCTGGTAGAACTGAATATCCAAAAAGCAAGCATGGCTGAAAACAATCCGGGAAAAGAGGAATTGAAGAACAAAAACAGCGAATTGGAAAAAGAGCGGGTCCATTTATTCAAAATCATCGGCAATCTGGAAGAGGAAAAAAAAGTGCTGCCTTATCTTGACAAAAAGAGCTCTCTGCTTGAGGAAGAGCTTAACCAGGCCGAAGACAAAATAAAAGATCTCAAGAAGACGATAGCGGATATGGAGAAGGAAAACAACGAAGCGGCAAAGAAAATCGCTGTCCTGGAAGAAAGGCGTAATACCCGCTTAAGTCTTGAGCAGGATAATATCGCGCTGAAAAAGAAAGTAAGTGAACTGGAAACGGAAATTGATCAGTTGAAAAAAGCGCGGAAAGACTCAAGAATCAAAGAATCTCAGCTGGAGCAAACGCATATTAAAAGCGAAGATTATAAGGAAGAACGAGCTCGGATGGGGCTTGAAAAAGGAGCCCTTATGCAAAAGGCTAATGAACTGATCGATGAGCGCAAAGAATTGATGCGGAGTGTTGCTGAGCTTCAATCAAGCGAGGAATCGCTTAATGGCGAGATCAAATCATTGAAGCAGAAACAAAAAGAACTTCTGGAAACAATAGAAAAATTTCAGAGCTCCAATCAGGTAGCCTATGTGCTGGATCGGGAAAAGCTTACTGAGTTAAAGGATTTTACGCTTGAGGCGATACAGGCCAGGAGATGGAAAAGTTCGGAATTTGTAAACGGCGCCTATGACGCGATAGGGCTGTTTTACAGGACACTTCTTTCCGACAGGCCGATACAAAAAAAGATAAAATAGAGACTGCTTTATATGCGGTTATTAAGCCTGAACCGGTAATTTCAGTTCAGGTTTTTTTTTACTCTTTGCATAGTTGTTTGACACTGAAGCAATTAAACGTTATTATATTCTTTGTGTAATGTAAACAGGCCGATAATAATAATAAAGGTCAAGTTATAAGACAGGAGGGACTGATGCGCAAAAGAATTATAGTGTTAATGCTGGCTATGGTATTATTGTTTAACCATGAAGTGCTGGCTGAAAATGTTGAGGCGGACAAAGATATCGCAATGGTATTGAAAAGCCTTATTACAGAAAATTTTAAGGCCTATGAGCAGGAAGATATTGAAAAAGTGATGAAAACAGTACACAGCAAATCACCCGGATTTGAGGCTACAAAGAAGTTTTCTTCCCAGATATTCCCGGTTTATGAGATTAAATATGAATTGTTAAGCTTTAAGTATATTACGTCTGAAGGAAAGTATGCTTTGGGCAGGGTAAAGCAAAAAACCTCAAAAATTACCGGCCCGGAATTTAAGGACAATGTCATCGATTCAATAGTAATTTTCAAGCAAGAAGCCGGCCTTTGGAAATTATGGTCTCAGGCTACGCTTACGCTGGAATACATATAATTTTGTCCTTATTAAGGATATATTCTGTCTTTTAGGGAGGCTGACCGGCGTAACCTGTTTTAAACTTCTGGAGTTTCCTGCAGGGGATTAGCGTAACTTTCTGTTTGACATATAATTATGAACATAATAAAATATATATAATAAATCTGGCATATGTTTTAAATGGACAAAGGGATATTGATCTAAATAGGAGTTTGGCGGCTAAGATAAACAGGAGGATTATATGGCGCGAGAAAGAAGAGGATTTGCGCGGCTTTATGTTGGTGTAGAAGCGGTTTATAAACAGGCGGACAAAGAAAATACTGTTCTAATACAGGATATTAGTGTTTCCGGAATTAGATTTATTTCCAACGAAGTTTTAGATCAGAATATCGAGGTAGCTTTTAGTTTATCCATCCCGGATGTACCTAAGCCCATATTAGCCAAAGGAAAAGTCATATGGCAGAAAAAGTTCTCTGAATCATTTTGTGATACAGGGTTGGAGTTTACTCATATAGAGGCTGATTCCCGGGAGATGCTTTGCGATTACATAAAAAATGCGCTGGGAAGGGTTGATGAACATCGCGAATATGTGCGTAGTAATCTGAGTACAATGGTCACCTATAGAATTTTAAACAATCCTGATGAGGAGAAACGCTGCATTAGCGTTGACGTAAGCCCCACCGGGATGAAAGTTTTTAGCAAAGAGCTTTTAAAAAATGAAGAATCTCTGGAGCTGTTTTTTAATCTTCCTGATGAGAAAGAGGCTATTCATGCCATGGGTAAAGTGATCTGGGCAAAGGAAAGAGAGGAGAATTTCTCTGAATGCGGGATAGAATTTACTCAGATTGACAGCGCAAGTATAGACAAGATAAATCTCTATGTGAAGCAGACATTGGGGATAGAATGGTAGGTAGGAGCCGGGATGTGAAGCTTTATCTGGTGCGTCATGGACAAGTCTTGGATGAAAATCAGGATCCTCTGCAGCATCTGAGTGAAAAGGGTAAATTGGATGCGCAAAAAACCGCTGGGTTTTTAAAAAAAGCCCGGATAAAAATAGATGTTATCATCAGCAGCAAAAAGGGCCGTGCTATCCAGACAGCTAAGCTCATTGCCTCCGTTTTGCTGCCCGCGGGCAAAGTCGAACAAATAAACGGGATCTCGCCTAACGATTCAGCTGAAGCATTCTTTAAGAGCATTGAATTTAATGAAAAAGACATTATGTTAGTAGGGCATCTGCCTTTTTTATCTCACCTTACGTCTTTGCTGCTTTGCCGAGAGGAAAATACAGTAAAAATTTTGTATTCAACGTGTTCAGTAGTCTGTCTTGAACAAAAGGGCCGGGAGGCGTGGCAATTGGCCTTTGCCATTAATCCGGAGTTACTTTAAAGAGAATAGTTCATGATTGGGTGTAGAAACCGGCAAAAGGATGTTCGAATTGACATAATGTGCGCAAAGTATTACAATATAAATAGTTAAAAGTAGTCAAAAAGCAATTAGGGATGACATCATACAGGAATATTTTACATAGCCGGCGATCCTAAAAAAATTAAGGATTGTTTTTTTGTGATAGAGAGAAAATATGCAAAAAATAGCATTTCTCACATTATTATTATTATATTTAATAAGTTGCGATAGATTGCCTGATAGCCGGGAAAGTCATTATCAACTAATGAAAGCCGCGGATGGTTCTCTTTACCGTCTAAATAAGAAAACAGGGCAGGTTTCAGTGATAAAAGGGGATGAGATTGTCCCGATCAAAGCGGCCAAGCCGAAGCCGGAGCTAAAATCCGCTGAAAAAAGTCCTGAGAAAGAACAGCCTAAAGAAGTACGCCTGAGCATATCCCAAGCAAAAACCCCGGAACCGGCCGATAATATTCATGTTGA
>DAOVNL010000031.1 GCA_030630245.1 Candidatus Omnitrophota bacterium
CATTGTCAAGGGTGCTCAGGAATTCAAGTCTTTTGCCAACGCAGTCGGGATTGATAATCAAAGCTATGAAAAGGGATCTGAGCGTGTTGCGTATGAAAATATTAAATCTGTAACAGATAAATTTAAGCTTATTAATGCTGACAGCCAGAAAATCACGGACCTCAGAAAATCCGTGGGGGATATGCGGTTTGACCTGATCCATGTTGACGGGGACCATTCTTATAAAGGGTGTTTGCACGATTTAAATATAACCAAGGAGATGCTCACAGATAACGGGGTAATTGTTATAGATGATATATTCCTGGGAAGTTGCCGGGTTTTTCAGGCAGTAAACAGGTTTTTAAAAGATAACGTTTCTTTGTTTGATGTGCAAATTATTAGCTGCTTTCGCGGACACGCGATATTAAAGAAGAATAATTTGGGCGGTTAGCTCAGTTGGTTAGAGCGTTGCGTTGACATCGCAAAGGTCACAGATTCGAGTTCTGTACCGCCCACCATACAAGAACGAAGAATCTGAAAAAGAGGTTTTAGGAGAAAGATTGTTTCTCCTATCGGCGTACAGGAACTTCCTGCGAAAGGAAGGGGAATATTAAGGGGAAACCTTGAGGGTTGCCCCTTAAAGAGTGAGTGGAAACGAACGATAGATGGGAGTTCTGTACCGCCCACCATTAAATGAGCACATAACTTATGCGACCAAAGGGAGAATAAGTTATAGTGCGAATTTATCCCGCAGCGTAGAGGGAAATTGTCGAAGAGAATTTCCCGATGTTAACGCAAGGGGAAATGAGTGAATAAGTTATAGTGCGAATTTACATCGAGTGAGGCGAAAGCCGACGAGATGTCAAATACCCTGTAAACAGGAAGAGTAAGACAAAAAACGCGATACGTGATACTTAATACTAAAAAGATTATTATGGATTTAGATACTTTAAGACATAGTTGTTCTCATATAATGGCTCAGGCAGTAAAAGAGCTTTACCCAGAGGTCAAGGTAGCCATTGGCCCTTCAATCGAAGATGGTTTTTATTATGATTTTGATAAGAGTGATCCGTTTGTTCCTGAGGACTTGAAAAAGATTGAAGAGAAGATGAAAGAAATCATCAAGAAAGACCTGCCTTTTGAGCAAGATCAGTGGGATAAAGATAAAGCAAAAGAGTATTTCAAAAATCATCAGGAAACATATAAGTTAGAGCTGATTGATGGCTTAGATGATGAGGATGTTTTTATTTATAAGACTGGAGATGAGTTCATAGATCTTTGTAAAGGGCCGCATATTTCCTCAACAGGACAGATAAAGGCATTCAAGCTTTTGTCTATAGCAGGTGCTTACTGGCGCGGTGATGAAAATAAACCCATGCTGCAGCGTATATACGGAACGTGTTTTGAAACCAGGGATGAGCTGAAAAATTATTTGAGCAGACTTGAAGAGGCTAAGAAAAGGGATCATCGCAAACTTGGTGCTGAGCTGCGATTATTTGAAATGTCGCCTGAAATGGGAGCAGGCCTTGTTCTTTATCACCCTAAAGGAGCGGTGCTCAAGACATTGATTGAGGACTTTGAGAAAACCGAACACAGAAAACGCGGTTATCAGTTGGTGATCGGGCCGCATATTTTAAAATCAGATATCTGGGTACGTTCGGGACATTATGATTACTATAAAGAGAATATGTACATCTTCAAGGTTGAAAATCAGGAATATGCGGTTAAACCTATGAATTGCCCCGCGCATATCATGGTTTATAAATCAACAACAAGAAGCTACCGAGATTTACCTTTGCGTTTTTTTGAGCTTGGGACTGTGTACAGGCAGGAGAAATCCGGAGTTTTACACGGGCTTTTAAGAGTGCGCGGATTTACCCAGGATGATGCGCATATTTTCTGCACAGAAGATACGCTCAAGAACGAAATAAAGGACATAATTGATTTTGCCATAGAGACCATGAAGGTTTTTGGTTTTGAGGAATGGCATGTTGAGTTGAGCACGCGTCCGGAAAAATCTATTGGTACAGATGACGACTGGCACAGGGCAACCAATGCCCTGATGGAGTCATTGAAAGAAAAAGAATTAGAATTTGATATAAATGAAGGTGACGGCGCGTTTTACGGGCCAAAAATTGATATAAAATTAAAAGATGCTATTGGACGCCAATGGCAGTGCGCGACTATACAATGTGATTTTTCCCTGCCGAAGCGTTTTGATCTTAACTATATCGCATCTGATGGAAAACAGAAGCGGCCGATTATGCTGCACAGGGTGCTTTTAGGGAGTCTTGAGCGTTTTATGGGTGCATTGATCGAGCATTATGCGGGGGCATTGCCGGTTTGGCTTTCTCCTGTTCAGGTGCAAATCGTGCCCGTAACTGAAAACCATCATGAATACGCAAAAGTCTTAAGAAAGGTTCTTGATGCAGAAGAAATAAGGACAGGCATTGATTTAAGAAGTGAAAAAGTCGGGTATAAGATCAGGGAAGCAGTGGCGCAGAAGGCTCCCTACATCCTGGTTATAGGACAAAAAGAAATTGATGGATGCTGTATTTCTGTAAGAAGTGAAAGGGGAGAGCAAAAAGGAAAAATTGCCGGTGATGTTAAAGTCGCTGATTTTATTAAACAGGTAAAAGAGGACATTTTATACAAAAAATAATTTTTAACTTGAGGAGGTGGTAGTATTCCTAAATTCATAAGAATTAATGGTCAGATCCGTGCCAGTGAGGTAAGGCTGATCGGACATGAAGGGGAAAAGTTGGGTGTTATGTCTAATGCTGAAGCTATGAAAATCGCTAAAGAAGAGCAGTTAGACCTTGTTGAGGTCGCGGCACAGGGTGTTCCCCCGGTGTGCAGGATCATGGATTATACGAAATTTAAATATGATCAGCAGAAAAAAGACCGGGAAGCCAAGAAAAAGCAAAAACTGGTTCACGTTAAGGAACTGCGATTTAAGCCGAAGATTGGAGAGCATGATTATCAGGTAAAGCTGAGAAATCTGGAAAAATTTCTTAAGCATCATGATAAAGTTAAAGTGAGCATGACTTTTCGGGGCAGGGAAAATGCACACAAAGAATTCGGAGAAAAAATACTTAATCGTTTAGTGCAGGATGCTGCGGAATTCGGAGAATTAGAAAAAGCGGCGGTACGAGAAGGACGCAACATAATAATAATATTCAAGCCGAAACAATAAAACAAGAAGGGAACTTTAAATGCCAAAAATAAAGACACGAAAGGGCGCAAAGAAGCGTTTTTCCTTTTCCGGGAAGAATAAGATTAAGAGAGACCAGGCAAATAAGGGACATCTTAAACAGGCAAAGAACGCAAAACGCAAAAGACAACTGCGCAAGATAGTAACAGTGCATAAGTCCGAGGGGAAAATGATCCGGACATTAATGCCTTTTGAATAGATATAAATATATCATAATAAGTTGTACTCCCATAACTTCGGCTTCAAATAAGGGGCGGAGTGAAATTATGGGGTAATTCATGCTTACGGGTTATGGATAGGACAAAAGCCGGGGCACATATTATTATTAATGGAGGGATTTAAAATGCCGCGAGTAAAAAGATCACCAGCAACAAAAGCAAGAAAAAAAAAGATTTTGAAGGCAGCCAAAGGTGCTTTCGGTCTGCGCAAAAATGTTTACCGCCGGGCGAAAGAGACGGTGCAGAGAGCTTTGCAGTTTGTCTACCGCGACCGCAAAAATAAGAAAAGAGAGTTCAGGCAATTGTGGACTGCCCGTATTAATGCAGCGGTTAGAGAAAAAGAAATGTCTTACAGCAAGTTCATCGGTGCTTTAAAGAAAGCTAATATCCTGATCGACAGAAAAATGCTCGCGGATCTGGCTGTAAATGATAAAGATACCTTTGCGGCTCTGGTTGAAAAAGTTCAGGAAAGTAATTAATTTTTATTCTGCAATATGCCAAAGAACTTAAAATAACCTTATTAGTTATCTATGAATGATAAATTAAAATCAATAAATACAGAGTTTGAACAGGCGATTGCTTGTGTAAGTTCAAATGAAGATCTGGAAGCTCTACGCATTAGATTTTTAGGACGTAAAGAAGGCCTGGTCACTAACATATTTAAGGAGCTGGGCAAGCTTGATGCGCAGGAAAAGCCTGTTTACGGACAGAAGATAAACGATCTTAAGAACCTGATTACTTACGAGATTGCGCAAAAAGCAAAACAGATAGAGCAAAAAGCCATTAAAGGCGTGCAGAGTAAAGGGGCGGAGGTATTCGACCTTAGCCTTCCGGCTTTTAAAAATGAAATTGGGGCAATGCATCCGCTTAGTATTGTCACCGATGAGATATGCTCTCTTTTTGTAGAGATGGGTTTTAAGGTTGTGGAAGGCCCTGAGATTGAAACGGAATACTATAATTTTGAAGTGTTAAATATACCTCTTGAGCATCCCTCGCGTGAATCGTTCGATACGTTTTATCTGCATAAAAAAAGCCTTTTGAGAAGCCATACTTCTCCTGTTCAGGCGCGTTATATGGAAAAAAATAAGCCGCCGGTACAGATAGTTGTCCCGGGAAAAGTTTACCGGCCCGATGCGACCGATGCTACACATTCATTTATGTTCCACCAGATCGAAGGGCTGCTTGTGGATGAGGGGATCACGCTTGCGCATTTAAATGGCGTCTTAAGCGTATTTGCGAAAAAACTTTTCGGGCCGAAAACCAGAACGCGTTTTCGCCCGCATTTCTTTCCGTTTACGGAACCGTCCGAAGAAATGGACGTTTCATGCATTATTTGCCGCGGTAAAGGGTGTCGTGTCTGCGGAGGCAACGGGTGGCTTGAAATACTGGGGGCAGGCATGGTGCACCCGAAAGTATTTAAGGCAGTTAATATTGATAGTAAGAAATACTCCGGATTTGCTTTTGGCATGGGTGTTGAGCGTATTGCCATGCTTAAATACGGAATCGATGATATTCGCCTCTTTTTTGAAAATGACATGCGTTTTGTAAAACAATTCAGTTGAAAAAATGAAGATATCTTTATCCTGGTTAAAAAAATATATTGATGTGAAAATCACGCCGCAGAAGCTTGTGGAAAAGCTTACCAACGCTGGTTTGGAAGTAGGCGATATCCAGAAAGCAGGATTGGATACAGTATTTGATGTTGAGATTACTTCCAACCGCCCTGACTGGTTGAGCTTTCTGGGGATCGCGCGGGAGGTGGCTGCGGTCAGCGGCATTAAAAGCATAAATATCCCTAAAGCGCTTCCATCAAAAGTCAAGGCTTCAATGAAAAAGCCTTTTTCCATCGAGATCAAGGATGTCAAAGCCTGTCCTCGTTATATCGGAAGATTGATCAGGGATGTGAAGATTCGTGGATCCGAGCAGTGGATGAAAACCGCTATCGAGTCTCTGGGGGCAAGAACGGTAAATAACGGGACGGATATTACTAACTACTGTCTTTATGAAACAGGCCAGCCTATGCATGCTTTTGATTTCGACAAACTTGAAGGCAGCAGGATAATCGTGCGCCGGGCTGAGAAAGGCGAGAGCATTGTTACCATCGACGGCGTAAAAAGAGAACTGAATGAATCGATACTTGTCATTGCCGATACCGTCAAGCCGATCGCCATTGCCGGTATTATGGGAGGAATAGAAACAGAGGTTTCCGAAAGCACGAAAAATATTCTGCTTGAATCGGCATATTTCGACCCGGTGACAATACGCAGAGCATCGCGCAGGCTCGGGCTGTCCACGGAGTCTAATTACAGATTTGAAAGAAAGGTGGACAGTGAAAATGTACTTTTTTCCTCCTGCCGCGCGGCTTATCTTTATAAGGAAATTTGCGGTGGTAATATCGAGGAACCTTTCCTTGATGTCAATCACATCAAAAGCGGTATACGCATAGTACAGTTTAAGCTTAAAAATTTTGAACGCCTGATAGGCATGAAGATCACGGCTACAAGAGGAAAGACTATACTTCAATCGTTGGGATTTACCGTCAAGCCGGGAAAAGGCAAAGATTCCTTAAGTGTTACGGTGCCTAGTTTTCGTGATGATGTGGCTCTTGAGGAAGATTTAATAGAGGAAGTGGCAAGGATCGAAGGATTTGATAAAATCGAGGAGGCTATGCCGCCGATCAAAGCGCATATTGACCCAGCTTATAGCGATATTTACATGACAAAATCAAAAATGCGCCGGCTGCTTCTGGCCCAGGGAATAAATGAGATTGTGACATTTACGCTCCTTAGCACCCGCAGCCTGGATGATGCGATGATCGACGGGCAGAACCGGGTGCTGGTGATGAATCCTTTAAGCGCTGAACAGGAGGCTTTGCGCACATCGCTTTTACCCTCCTCTTTGAAGGTGGTCAATACGAATTTGAACCGGAGGATCAAACAGGTCAGGGTGTTTGAAATAGGCAGTATCTATGAAAGGGTAAAAAATAAATTTTCGGAAACGGAATTTGCGTCTATCACCCTAACCGGTACATCATATCAAAACTGGAAAGACCATTCCAGAAAAGTAACCTTTCATGACTTAAAGGGCGTGATCGAATCCCTGCTGGATGGTTTTGGTGTTTCTGAGTATAAGCTTGAAAATAAAAAGCTGGATTATTTTTCACCTGAGCAATCAGCAGTTATAACTGCTAAGGGTCAGGTGATCGCTGAGCTTGGTAAGATAGGTAAAAAGGTGTGTAAAAAATTCGATATTGCGGAAGATGTATTCTTTGCTCAGATAAAAGTCGCTACGCTTTGCGCAAACCGGAAAAAAGAGTATCGTTTTATACCGGTTGCCAGATACCCCTCAGTTGTCAGAGATATAGCGCTGGTGGTCAAAAAGAATATTGCCGCAGGGCTGGCAATGGATATTATAAAGGAAATTGCCGGAGCGTTAGCTGTAAAGATAGAGCTTTTTGACGTTTACACCGGAGATCAGGTGCTGGATGATTCTAAAAGCCTTGCATTTTCAATTGAGTATCAAAGCCCTGAGGCTACGCTTACCGAAGAACAGGTTAATTCAGTCCATTCCAAAGTACAAAATGAATTGCTTGCTCGTTTAAACGCGAGTTTAAGATAAACAATGCAGCTGTCTGGCTGATAAAATTTAGAACCCAAAATCGCAAGAGGTTAGTTGCACGGACATTAAAGCAGGGGCTCTCAAGTGCTAATTTTGTTTTGGGAATACCCGGATGCAGCAATCCTTATTGTATCAGAGCATATCCGCATTCTCTTGCAGAACTCGATCAGAAGCCGGCAGAACTATGCAGCGAATGCCGGGGCCGGTTGAATAAATATATCAGCTCTAATAAAAAATGACAACAGAGACAGTGCTTTTTTGGGAAAAGGCGGAGTTGCCTAATCTAACTGAGCATTGGAATAAGTGATTAAATGAAGGAGGTTTAGTGTGGAATGGACGGTACTACTTAGATCAATCTTTATCCTTTTTGCTATTGTAAATCCCATCGGCAGTATCCCGATCTTTCTTGAGCTTACAAATGACATCACACCCAAACAAAGAAGCGATGTCTTTAGGATCGCTATAATCACTTCGCTTGCGATACTATTTATTTTTGTAATTACAGGCAAGGGAATTCTGACTAATTTTTTTCAGATAAACATGTCTGATCTGATGGCCGCGGGCGGATTGCTGCTTTTAATCATTGCCATCGACCATCTGGTTTTCGGAGGACTGGTCAAAGGGGTTTTAAGTTCTAGAGGCCAGGACGCGCATCATATCGGTGCAGTTCCGATAGCCTGTCCTATACTTGCCGGGCCCGGGGCGATGATGAGCGTACTGGTTACTTCCACGGAGCATGGATTTGGGGTTGCTGCGGTATCAATACTTGTTGTATTTGCGCTCACCTGGCTGATGCTCAGGTTTATCGATAAGATCTATCTGATTCTTGGCAAAGTGGTCTGCATGGTTATCTCTAAGATCTTATGTCTTTTTATCGCTGCTATCGGCATTCATTTGTTAATGCAGGGATTATCCGTTTATTTTAGATAATCGGATAATTAAACCCAATAAGCAAAAAAACGGAGGGAAAATGAAGATC